>CAMOIK010000049.1 GCA_946615875.1 uncultured Verrucomicrobiota bacterium
GCGGATCGATCATCAGCATTACCTGTCGTCGTCTCATGCGGCCAATTATACCATATTTTCCGCCTTGCGAGTCGAGTGACACGTGACGCGGAAAATATGGTATAATCGTTGCAAGGCCTGAGACAAGGTCAGCAAAGATAATAAGAAAGGCGCGAGATGGAGAGTCTGAACGTAAAAGAAGCCGTGACGTGCAAATGGGATGCCGTGTCGCTTGGCGAAATAATGCTGCGGCTTGATCCCGGCGACGGTCGCATCCACACTGCGAGGGAGTTCAAGGCATGGGAGGGCGGCGGCGAATACAATGTCGTGCGCGGCCTCCGGCGTTGTTTCGGCTTGCGCACCACGGCGGTGACGGCGTTCGCCGACAATCCCGTTGGTCGGCTCGTCGAGGACTTCATGCTGCAGGGCGGCGTCGATGTCTCGCACGTCCTGTGGCGGCCTTACGACGGCATCGGGCGCACGGTGCGCAACGGCCTCAATTTCGTAGAGCGCGGCTTCGGATGCCGCGGGGCGCGGAGTTGCGCGGACCGCGGGCTGACGGCGATATCGCAGTTGAAGCCCGGCGACATCGACTGGGACCGTCTTTTCGGGGAAGAGGGCGCAAGGTGGTTCCACACGGGCGGGATATTCGCGGCGCTCGGCGAGAAGACCGCCGACGTGGCGATAGAGGCGTTGAAGGCCGCGAAGAGGCACGGCACCGTGACAAGCTACGACCTCAACTACCGCGCCAGCCTTTGGAAGGCGGTCGGCGGTCAGGCCAAGGCGCAGGAGGTGAACAAGGAAATCGCCAGGCACGTGGACGTGATGATCGGCAACGAGGAGGACTTCACCGCCGCGCTCGGCATCGAGGTGGAGGGAGTGGATGGCAATCTGACGACCCTCCCGATAGACGGCTTCCGCAAGATGATCGAGAAGGCCGTCGCCATATACCCGAACTTCAAGGCGGTGGCGACCACCCTGCGCAGCGTAAAGTCCGCCACGGTCAATGACTGGTCGGCCATTTGCTGGTACAAAGGCGAGCTCAAAGAGTCCGTCCGGCGTCCCGGCCTTGAGATATACGACCGCGTGGGGGGCGGCGACTCCTTCGCGTCCGGCCTGATATACGGCTTCATGGCGTTCGACGACGCCGAGAAGGCCGTCAACTACGGGGCGGCGCACGGCGCGCTGGCCATGACCACGCCCGGCGACACTTCGATGGCGACGAAGTCCGACGTGGAGAAGCTCGTCGGCGGCGGCTCGGCGCGCGTCGATCGCTGAAGGGGCGTCCTTCGTCAAGGAGCGGGAAGAAATGCTACGATACGCGGCAACGATGTTCGATCAGGTTGTGATAACGGCGGCGAACGCGGCGCAGGCCCGTGGCTACCGCCTGCAGACCCGGGGGCGGCGCGGCTACGTCGTGTTCCCGGACCCCGGCGGGAAGCGCGTCGGCTCGCTCGGCGCCACGGTCAATGCGCTGCGGCGCACCGGCTTCAAGGCTTCGCGGCGCCGCAAGGTGCTGATAGTGCACTCCGGCGGCGATGCCAGGCGCACCCCTGGCTATGCGGCGATGGGCAAGGCGTTCGTGCCGATGCGCGACGCCCGTCCCATGCTCGACCACATCGTGGAGGCGATGGCGCGCCTCCCGCTGCCGGAGGCCGGCGGCGTGGTCGTGGTCTCCGGCGACGTGCTGCCGCGCTTCGACTACGAGGCGGTGGATCTATCGCGCCGCGGCGTCACCGGCGTGGCGTATCCTGACGGCGCGGATGAGGCGCGGCGCCATGGCGTTTACATGGTGGAAGGCCGCGCGGTGCGCGGAAAGGCGATGGCCGTGTCCGGTTTCCTGCAGAAGCCGCAGGTGGAAGGCGGCCGCCACCTCATCGACACGGGCGTGATGTTCATAGACGGCGAGACGGCCGAGCGCATGAAGTCGCTGCCCGTCGCCGGCGACATCTACGACGAGTTCCCGAAGATGCTCCTCGCCGGATACGCGCCGTTCAGCGTGAACGTGGCCGGCGACGACTGCGACTTCTTCCACGTCGGCTCCACGCGCGAACTGCTGCAGAAGCTCGGCGACGGCGACACCTACGTCGATGCCGTAGGCTGCCCCCTGCATCTCGCCGGCGAGAACGTGGTGACGAACGTGCCGCCGGGCCGCTTCGATTCGCTGACCCTCGCAAAGGGCGAATGCTTCACCTGCATCCCCTACGGCGACGGCAAGTGGCTGGACCTCAAATACCGCATAGACGACAACTTCAAGACCGACGGACTCTGGGAGCGGCACGGCCTCGGCGCCATCATGAAGCGCATCGACTACCTCCGCCTCCTGGCGGTGCGCGAATGCTCGGCAAGGAAGACGCGCACTGCGCCGCGCCAGACCTTCCGCGTAGCCGCGCCGGTCCGCATCGATTTCGCCGGCGGCTGGAGCGACACCCCGCCGATATGCAACGACGAGGGCGGCACAGTGTTCAACGCTGCCGTCACGCTAGAGGGGCGCAAGCCGATCGAGGTCGTCGTCGCCCCGCGCCGCGACAGGCTCGTTCGCGTCGTCTCGCGCGATCTCGGCAAGCGGCGATTGATACGGTCCGCGGAGGAGCTGGCCGATCACGCCGACCCGCACGACTGGTGCGCACTCGTCAAGAGCGCGCTCGCCGTGACGGGCTTCGAATTCGGCTCGCGCGGCCTCGACATCACCATCAGCGCGGACCTTCCGAAGGGGTCTGGGATGGGCACCAGTTCCATGCTGGGCGCCGCCGTCATCGCCGCAATCCTCGGCAGGACCGACGCCGACGAGATCGGCGAGCTCACGCTGCGCCTCGAAAAGGAGATGCGCACGGGCGGCGGCTGGCAGGACCAGTTCGGAGGCATCGTGGGTGGCGTCAAGCTGCTTTCGTCGCAGCCGGGGAAGCGCCAGCGGATTTCCGTGGAGCGGCTCGATTCCTCCTGGCTCGCCGGACTCCTGCGCGAACGCGGCCTGCTCTACTTCACAGGACAGAAGCGAATGGCCAGGAACATCCTGCGCAAGGTGCTGGCGTTCTACGCCGAGAACCCGCACGACTTCGCGAAGACGCTCGTCCGCTCGCTCAAGGCCGACGCCGCCGCGGCGGCCGCCGCCGTTCGCCGCCGCGACGCTGCCGCGTTCGCCGCCGCCATCAACGGCTACTGGCGCGACAAGAAGCTCCTCGACCCGGGCAGCACCAACGACCGCGTCGAGGAGCTGGCCGCGCGCATCGGGCGGCACGCCAGCGCCGTCACCTTGACCGGCGCGGGAGGAGGGGGCTTCATGTTCATCCTCGCCAAGTCGCGCGCCGCCGCCTCGCGCATTCGCGCCGAACTCACCGGCGACGCCCCGACGTCCACCGCAAGGTTCTACGATTTCGACATATCGGAGGACGGCCTTTCGCTGGAGGCGACGCCATGAAAGTGCTTGTGCTCAACGGCCCCAACCTCAATCTCCTCGGCCTGCGCGAACCGCACCTCTACGGCAGCGCCACCTACGCCGACCTCGAACGCTTCGTGGCCGAGACGGCGCGGCGCCTGGGCGTGGATGTCGAGATGCGCCAGACCAACCACGAGGGAACGCTGGTGGATTGGATACAGCAGGCGAGAGGCGTCTTCGACGCCATCGTCCTGAACGCCGCCGCATACACGCACACGTCGGTGGCCGTGCTGGACGCGATCAAGGCCGTCAAGGCGCGCGTCGTCGAAGTCCACTTGACAGACCCGAAGACGCGCGAGGAGTTCCGCCGCGTCTCCTACGTGGGCATGGCTGCGGAACGCACGTTCGCCGGCCTGGGCTTCGGCTCCTATGCGGCCGCGCTGGAACATCTCGCAGGGGGAGGAACGGACTGATGCCGCTTTACGTCTATGAGGCGCGCGAAAAAGACAGGTCGTGCGCAAAGTGCCGCGATGGCTTCGAGATCATGCAACGACTTGACGAGGCGCGGCTCGACCACTGCCCGTACTGCCGCAGCCCGGTAATCCGCGTCATACAGGCGCCGGGGCTGACCCACTCCAAGACCGACCTCCACTACCGCGCAAAACGGGCCGGCTTCCACACCCTCAAGAAGGTCCAGAAGGGCGAATACGAGAAACTCTACTAGCACCATGGGAAACACGAGAAGAGACGCCGCGTTCATCGTCGCGAAATGGCTGGCCACGAGAGACTTCCCGGCGGCGATGCTCCCGGAAGGCAGGGAGAGGGCGTTCGTGCAGGATCTTGTCTATACGGTGCTGCGCCGCATGAGGGCGCTGCGCCGCGTGCTGGGCGAGCTCGTCAGGACGTGGCCAAAGGGCGAACTGGAGGCGCTGCTCTACGTGGGCGCCGCGCAGGTGCTCTACATGGACGGCGTGCCGGACTTCGCCGCCGTCAACGAGACCGTGGAGGCGGCGAGGCTCTGCGACAATCCGAGCGTCGCCAGGGTGGTGAACGGCGTCCTGCGCAACCTGATACGCCGCCGCCGGGAGTTCGAGGCGCTCCTCGCCTCCGCCCCGCCGGAGGTGCGCGAGAGCTTCCCCACGGCGCTGTATCGCCGCTGGCGATCGCGCTTCGGCGACGACGAGGCCGCGCGCCTCGCCGCATGGCACAACGCTCCGGCGGAGACGTTCATCGCCCGCAGGGATGGATCGTTCGAGAAGCTGCCGCGCGGCGTCCGCGTCGAGGACGTCCCGGGCTACGCCGAAGGCGGCTTCATCGTCCAGGATCCCGCCACGGCGCTCGCCATCGACGCGCTCGCGCCGATACCCGGCGAGAAGATCCTCGACGCCTGCGCAGCGCCTGGCGGCAAGACCATACAGATCGCATGGCGCGGCGCGGCGGTGACCGCCTGCGAGGTGAACCCGAAGCGCGCGCGCCGTCTCGCCGAGAACCTGCGCCGCGTCAGGATGGACGGCGCCGTCGCGGTCGTGGCCGAGCTCCCCGCCGCCATCGACGCATACGACAAGATTCTCGTGGACGCCCCGTGCTCCAACACCGGCGTCCTGCGCCGCCGCCCGGACGCACGCTGGAACTGGAGCGAGGAGAAGCTGGCCGCGCTCGTCCGCCTCCAGGCGCAGATATTGGACGCCTGTTCATCGCGCGTCAAGGCAGGTGGCGCTATCGTCTATTCCACGTGCTCGGTCGAGCCCGAAGAGAATCTGATGCAGGCCGAGGCGTTCGTCGCCCGCCACGCCGATTTCGCCATAGAGGCCGTCGCGGAGTCGATCCCCACGCGCACGGGGCGCGACGGTGCGTTCGCCGCCACGCTGCGCCGCTTCGCGGCGGCGAACGCCTGAGCGCGGGAGGTCAGGTCTTTCCAGTGGCGCCGTAGCCGAGCGCGTTCTGGGTGCGCACTATCCAGTCTTTCGGGAAGGCGTGGAAGACCAGCGCCTTGATGGCTTCGGAGATGCGCCGCCGAAACGAAGGCAGCGGACGCCGCGAAAAGTCGATGGCTATGCCGTTGTCTTCGCAGAGCTTCACGGCGAAACGCTCCCAGCAGCCCTTGTGGACGGCATCGACGAACGGAAACTCGCGGCGGCGCGTAACGAGCATGGGGCGTTCTTCGCCGCCGCACAGATACGAGCCGCGCCGCTCGAACTCCCAGGCGCTCGTGGTCTGTGCCGCGATGCTCCGCAGGAAACCCTTGTCCCATATCGAGACCTGGCAAGAGACGCAGTAGGCCGTGCCGGGCGCGTATGCGCCGAATTCGTCGTCGAACCTCCTGAAACAGTCGGGGTTGGGTATGAGGCGCAGCGACGCCGCGCCGAGGCGGCGGGCGTCGGCCAGGCGGGCGAGAAAGCGCGGCGTATCGACTCTCTCGGATAGGTAGTAGTCGTCCATCAGCAGCGCCACGCGGTCGGTTGCGATGGAGTCCAGCGCCTTGACGAGCATGGCGCTCCAGTCCATGCCTTTGCCGCACGCTACCTGTCGCGTGAAGAAGCGGTCTTGCTCTCGCCTGGTCTCGGTGACGAGCACGGTGTCGAAAGGGCAGTCCGGCCAGAATTTCGAGAAAAGCGTCTCGAAATGTCCGAGCACGTCGGCGTATGCGTCGCAGGAGGCGACGAGGATCGTGCACTGGCTATTTGCCGCCATGCGCCAGCTGCGCGTTCCTGCGCGAGTAGTGGAAGTAGAGCGCGAGATCCGTTGAGACCAGCGCCATGTCCGCCAGATAGACCAGGCAGAGCCAGAGCTTCGTGCCTTCTACCAGGTGGGCGGCGATGCCGCAGACGTAGCCGACGAGGACGATCGCCATGAACGCCGGCGATTTGCCGTCCACGCGCTTGGTCCTCCACGTCTTCAGTATGGCGAACGGCCACGAGAAGCCGAAGGCGAAAAGCATTGCGAACTCTAGAAAAGCGGAAAGCATCATCCAACCTCCAGCGACGGCGCGACGTCGATGCGCATCGCGTCCTCGCCCGTTATGTTTCTCCTGTAGAAGGCGAGCCCCGCAATCATCGCGCCGTTGTCGCCGCAGAACTTCGGGCTTGCCGTCAGCAGAGGAAGGCCTTCGCGTGCGCAGACCCGCCCCAGTTCTTCGCGGACGCGGCTGTTGAGCGATACGCCGCCGCCGAGGATCAGCGCGCGATAGCGGTGGCGGCGCAGCGCCGTGGTTGTGCGCTCCGCCAGCGCCTGCACGATCGCCTCCTGGTAGGATGCCGCGATGCGCTCTCGCTCGCCGTCGCCCTCGCGCTGCACATGGCGCAGCAGCGCGGTCTTCAGCCCGGAGAACGATACGCAGAGGTCGGCGGGGAGCCCGGCCAGCGCACTCACGCCTTCGCGGGGCCTGCCCTTCGGGAAGGGTATCAGGTCGCGGCGCGAGGGATGCGCCGACATGTATTCTTTCGCGATGCGGTCGATGACGGGGCCGCCGGGGTAGCCGAGGCCGAGGAGCTTCGCGGCCTTGTCGAACGCTTCGCCGGCCGCGTCGTCGAGCGTCTGGCCGATCGTCTCGTATTTCCCGTATTCGGGGATGTCCACCCAGTTGGTGTGGCCGCCGGAGACTACGAGGCCGAGCGCTGGCGTGAAGGCTGCCGGGTCTGGCGCGTCTCCTTCGCCGGCCATTCGCAGAAAGGGCGTGTGCAGGTGCGCTTCGAGATGGTTGATGGCCATCAGCGGCACGCCAAGCGCCGCCGCCAGCCCCTTCGCGAAGTTCAAGCCGACGATCAGCGCCGGCGACAGACCCGGCCCGTACGTCACCGCCACGGCGTCGGGGCGTATTTCGCGCCCGGCGACTTTCGCCGCCTGCGCAAGGCTCTCGCCGACGACCTCGGTAATCTTTTCGACGTGCGCGCGAGACGCTATCTCGGGCACCACGCCGCCGTACGGACGATGCAGCGGTATCTGCGTATAGACCACGCTGGAGAGAACTTCGCGGCCGTCGCGGACCACCGCCGCCGCCGTCTCGTCGCAGCTCGTTTCTATTCCAAGTATGTCCATTCGGTTTCCTACCAGAACTTCCACCACGGGCGATCTACGGGTTTGACGCCGCCTGCGGAGTCGTAGAGTTCCTGGACCCGCGCCTGTCCGGCCGTCTCGGGGTCTCGCACCGTCTCGGCGAGCATGAACTCAAGGGTGTCCGGCATGGACCAGAATTCGCTGCGGACGAAACTGTCCGGCCCCATGCGGTGCAGAACCGTGACCTTGCCGCTCGGCATGATGGATATGATGGGCTTTGTGATCTTCATCGAGGGGCCCAGGTCGCGCGTCTCCCAGGCGCGCGAGGATGCGCCCGTGTCGCGCGCGGCGAGGAACACGTGCTCCGTGCCCCTGCGCGACCAGTGCACCAGCTCGAACTCGCGCATGAGGCCGTCGCGGTTCGCGAAGGTCTGGACGGCGCCCGATATGGTCATGCCCGGCACGATGTCGAACGCGACCGGCTGCCCCTCGTAGCGGATGGAGCGGTGCACCAGCACGGGCCTGGCCAGATAGCGGCGCGGTATGCGCAGACCGAAGTGGTCTGCGAGGTGGACTTCCAGTTTCTGTCCCTCGTTCGGCTTCAGCCTGAAACGCGCGGTGAAGGCGCGGCGGCTCGTCTTTTCCAGCTCTTCCATGTCGGCCATCTTGTATACCTCCACGAAGAGGTAGTCTTTCGAATCGGCGTGCCCCACGCTGATGTTGTCGGGCGACGTATTGCGCACGTCGATCACTCCGCGCACCCTCTCGCCGGCGACGTAGTCTATCGCGTCAAGCTTCAGCGACACAGAAATCTCGCTCGTCGCGCAGGGCGCGGCCGCCGCGATTGCGGCGCAGAGCGCGGCCAGCGCGGCCGCCGCGTGCAGTCTCTTCACAGTTTGACCTCCAATCCGTCGTAGGCCGGCTCGACATTCGTTCCGGCAAGCATCTCCTGCCACTGCGCGTGGCTGAAATCGTGGCACATGTGGACGATATACGCCTTCTTCGGCGCGATGCGCCGTATGTATCCGAGCGAACGCTCCAGGGAGAGGTGGGTGGGGTGCTCGCGCACCCGCAGGCAGTTGATTGCCAGCACGTCCACCCCGCGCAGCCGTTCTATTTCCTCGTCGCCTATCGCGTGGCAGTCGCTGATGTAGGCGAGCGAGGCTCCGCCGTCCCTCAGGATGTAGCCGCAGCACGGGAAGCCGTGCTCGACGCGCACCGCTTCGACGTTCATCGAGCCTGTCGAGAAGGGTGCGGTGTTGTCTATGAAGTCGATCTGCGGGCGGAACAGCCCGTTCTCGCCGCCCTTGGCGCTGATATATGGAAATATCCGGTGCAGCTGCTCGATGGTCTCCGGCAGGGCGTGGCACGGCATCGGCTTGCCCTCCACGCGGAACGTCCGCCCGTTCGCGCCTGGCGCGGAAGGGTCGCACGGCACCTTCCTGCCGTTGATCGTGTTGAAGCGGCGGACATCGTCGAAACCCGCTATGTGGTCCATGTGCGCATGGGTGATGGCCAGCGCGTCGACGCGGCGGATTCCGTATTCGACACAGGCGAGCCGTAGCTCCGGGGGCGTGTCGATCAGCAGAGTCTGCCCGCTGGAGGCGGTCGCGAACGCGCCGCACCGTCGTCGCTTGTCTCGCGGATCGCGCGACGTGCAAACAGGACAGTCGCAGCCGATCTGCGGCACTCCGACGCTTGTCCCCGTCCCTAGAAACCTGAAGGTCACTTTGCGAAGTAGCGCTCGATCTCCTCCAGGGACTTGCCCTTCGTCTCGGGCATGAAGAACGCAGCCGTGATGAAGTAGATCACCGTGAAGCCAGCAAGCGTGAAGAACACCCAGCTGTAGCCGCATGCCCCAGACCACTTCGGCAGCACGGACGCGATCACGGTTGAGACGAGCTGGTTGATGACCATCCCGATCGCCATGCCGTTTGTGCGTATGCGAGCAGGCATCAGTTCGGAGAGCGCCAGCCACACGCATACGCCAGGACCGACAGCGTAGAACGCCATGAAGATCACGAAGCCGAGGAGTACGAGCAGACCCGTCGTCATGCTGGATGCGAGCACGCCGTGCTCGATTAGTGAGAACATCACGCCCACAAGCCCGAGCCCTACGATTATGCCGGAAGTGCCGATCTTGAGGAGGAATGTGCGCCCCTTTTTGTCAACCAGCGCGACGGCTACCAGCGTCATCAGCACGTTGACCACCTTGAACCCGAAGTCTGCCCAGTTCGCCCATGCTTTCTCCAGCCCCGACTGCTGGAAGATGTCAACCGAGTAGTTGAGCGCGGAGTTTACTCCCGTCGCCTGGGTGCAGGCAAGTACGAGCACAGCGAGGACGAATGGGACGATGTACTTCCTCTGGAATATGCTTTCGCCCTTGGCCTTCGCGGCGAGCTCCGCCTTGGCCTTGGCCTCCGCTTCGTCGGAAGCTATGATTTCGTCGAGGATCTCTTTTGCGCGCGTCTCTCCGTTGTTGGAGGCCAGTGAGGCAAGCGCGCCCTCGCGGTCGCCTCGCTTGTAGAGCCAGCGCGGCGATTCTTTGAGGCGGAAAGCGCCAAGGAATAGCGCTATCCCAGGAATGATCGACGCCCAGATGATGAGCTGCCAGGCAAGCACCTTCTTGTCGAGCGGGATGTCGGCATCGGACGCGCCGATCGCGTAAACGACGATAAGCCCGACCACGGCCATGAATACGAGACCGATTGTCAGAAAGAGCTGGAACATCCCTGTGCCCTTGCCGCGCGATTCAGGCGGCAGGCACTCCGCAAGATACATCGGCACAACTACACCAAAGAGACCTGCCGACGCGCCCTGCAGGATTCGCCCAGAGAGCATCACCCAGAATCCAGCCGCACCCCAAAGTGGCATTGCCGATGCGCAGATTACGGGTATCGCAAGAGCAAAGCAGAGAGACGAGGCTAGTATCATGTTCTTGCGCCCGAAGATGTCTGCGAGCACGCCCGCGACAAGCGAGCCGACAATGGAACCCGCGAGAACGGCCGAGACGGTGAACCCCAGCTGCTCTTGTGTGTAGCCGGCTGTTATCTTTAGATACGGGAACGCTGCCGCCATCGCGCCGACGTCGATGCCGTAGAGGAGCCCTCCGAGGCCCGCCATGACCATGAGATACTTCGCATAGCGCCTGACGCTCGCGCTGACTGTCGTCGTGTTTCCGTCTGTCGTGCCCATTGTCGCTCCTCCTTGTTGTGCGGTTGTGTAGGGTCGGCGCATATTATACCATAATTCCACGCCCTTGTGCGGTCCCCGCGCAAGACGGACGCCTTCGTTTCCTTATGCCTTGTTCTACGAGGCCGGGAGAGGCCTTAAACGCGAGCGGGGGCGGCTTTCGCCGCCCCCGCTGCGACTGTTTCACCGTTGCGGCGTTTTATTTCTTTACCAGTTTGCGAACTGCCTTGTGCGAGCAGAACGTGCGCTCTGTGTAGAGCTTGGAGCGCCACGACGGGTTCTTCTTCACCACCTTGATGGACTGGATCCACGGGCTGCAGAACGGGAAGAGCTTCTCGACGCGCACGCCGTAGCTCTCGCGGCTGACGATGAAGTTGCCATCGACGTTCTTGCGGCCGTTCTTGACGGCCAGCACCTTGCCCTCGAAGTCCTGAAGGCGGTACTTCGGCTCGCCCTTGGAGTCGAATTCCTTGATCTTGATGGAGACGCGGACGATGTCGCCGGCGTGGAACTCCGGGAAGTTCTTGTCGGCCAGCACCTTCGTCTGCTCGGCGTTGATCTTTTCAAGCAGGTTGGCACCCATGGCTTAGCCCTCCTTCTTTCCGTCCGCCTTGGTGGACTTGCGCGCGTGATGGGGCTTGAGGTCGGGGTTCTTCGCCCTGCGGATGAGCGAGGCGACGGTGGTGGAGGGCTTGGCGCCGTGCGCCAGCCAGTAGTCCACGCGCTCGACATCGAGCTTGAAGTTCTGATCTTTGATCTGGGTGTCGTACCAGCCGAGGATCTCCAGGAACTTGCCGTCGCGAGGGCTGCGCTCGTCCGCCGCCACGATTCGGTATGTGGCGTGGTTTTTGCAGCCGGTGCGACGCATTCTTATCTTTACCATCTTGTGTTTTTCCTTCTCAGGTGAAAAGTGGCGCGTATTATACCAAATTTCCGGAAACGGCGCAAGGGGTGAAGATATAAACGAGAAAACGCCCTCCGGCGCTCCGGGAGTGGTTTCCGGAGGGCGGTGGTTTGATGCTAGACCGCGCCGAGCCAAATATGGTATAATATGCGCCATGAGCGAAAAGATAGAAATGAAGGGCGGGAGGCTTGCCGTCCCCGCGAACCCTGTAATTCCATACATCGAGGGCGACGGGACGGGCCCCGACATCACGCGCGCGGCGATGGTGGTCTGGAACGCCGCGGTGGAGAAGGCGTATGGCGGCGAACGCCGCATAGAGTGGCGGGAGGTGCTGGCCGGAGAAAAGGCGTTCAAGGCGACCGGCGAATGGCTGCCGCGCGCCACGCTCGACGCTTGCCGCGAGTGCCTGGTCTCGATCAAAGGCCCGCTGACCACGCCTGTCGGCGGCGGCATCAGGTCTATCAACGTGGCGATGCGTCAGGAGCTGGACCTCTACGTCTGCCTGCGGCCTGTGCGGTGGTTCAAGGGGGTGCCAAGCCCCGTCAAGCGCCCGGACCTCACCGACATGGTGATATTCCGCGAGAACACCGAGGATATCTACGCCGGCATAGAGTGGATGAACGGCACGCCCGAGGTGGAGAAGGTCAAGAAGTTCCTTCTGGAGGAGATGGGCGTCAAGAAGATCCGCTTCCCGGAAACGGCGTCGATCGGCATCAAGCCCGTGTCGCTCGAGGGGACGGAACGGCTCGTCAGGGCCGCGCTCGACTACGCCGTCGCCAACGACCGCAAGTCCGTGACGCTCGTCCACAAGGGCAACATCCAGAAGTTCACCGAGGGCGCGTTCCGCGACTGGGGCTATGCGCTCGCAAGGCGCGAGTACGGCGCGACCCTGATCGACAAGGGGCCGTGGTGCGAGTTCAAGAACCCTAAGACGGCTCGCACAATCGTCGTAAAGGACTGCATCTGCGACGCCTTCCTGCAGCAGATACTGACGCGCCCCGCCGATTACGACGTGATCGCCACGCTCAACCTCAACGGCGACTACGTCTCCGACGCGCTCGCCGCCACGGTCGGCGGCATCG
>CAMOIK010000050.1 GCA_946615875.1 uncultured Verrucomicrobiota bacterium
CGCCGCACGTGCCCCAAGTGCAAGGCCGGCTACCACGTCCGCAACCTCCCGCCCAAGGTCGAGGGCGTCTGCGACGTCTGCGGCGAGAAACTCGTCGTGCGCAAGGACGACAACCCGGAGACCGTCAAGGACAGGCTGGTGGTCTATCACCGCGAGACCGAGCCGCTCATCGCCTACTATCGCGAGAGGGGACTGCTGAAATCCATCGACGGGACGGACGCCATATCCAGCATCGCCGCAAGATTCCTGGAGCAGCTGTGAAAGTCGACATAAAGACCAAGGCGCAGATCGACCGGATGCGCGAGGCCTGCCGGATGTCCGCCGAGATACGCGACATCTGCGCAAACGCGGTCGAGCCGGGCGTCACTACCGCCGACATCGACGACCTCGTCGTCCAATATTGCGAGCGCAACAAGGTCAAGGCCAGCTTCTACCGCTACGCCGGCTTCCCCGGCCACATATGCGTCTCCATCAACGACGAGGTGATCCATGGCATCCCCAGCAGGAGCCGCGTGATAATGCCCGGCGACCTCGTGAAGACCGACGTGGGGATATTCAAGAACGGCTACAACGGCGACACGTCGCGCACGGTGGCGCTTGGCGTGACCGACCCCGAGACGCTGCGGCTCGTCGAGACGACGAAGCGCTGCCTCGCCGCCGGCATAGCCGCGTGCGGCCCGGGCGTGCACCTTGGCGACGTCGGCTGGGCCATAGAGAAGGTGGCGATTGAGGCCGGGTTCGGCGTGGTGCGCGATTGGATAGGCCACGGCGTCGGCAGGACCGTCCACGAAGACCCCGAAGTGCCGAACTACGGCAAGCCGGGCACCAAGCTCGTGCTGCGCCCGGGCATGACGATAGCGATCGAGCCGATGATCACGCTGACGCGCGCCGGCGAAAAGACGTTCGTGGCGAACGACAACTGGACGGTGCACACGGCGGACCGCTGCCTCAGCGCGCACTTCGAGCATACCGTCGCGATCACGGAAGACGGATGCGAAATACTGACTTTGCCGGCCGACTATCCCTGAAGTCCCGCGGCCCGAAGGCGCTTAGGTCGAATGGCGACTGATTGCCCGGGGCGGATACAGGCCGGCTTTTTTTGATGCAGGAGCGGACTCTGCGGTGAAGATACACTTCCACGCGAACGAGATGAACGCCCGTGCGGTGGCGGCGAAGGCCATGCTCCTGCGCGAGGCGGAGCGCTGCGGCTTTGGCGTGGCGGAGCACGGCGGAGACTGCGATTTCGTGATCGCGCTCGGCGGCGACGGGACCATCCTGCGCGCGGTGCGCCACCATCCCCGCGCACCGGTGCTGGGTCTGAACCTCGGTTCGCTCGGCTACCTGGCCACGGTGGGGGAAAACGACTTCGCCAACGCGCTGCGCGCGCTGGCCGACGGCGGCTACACGGTGTCGCGGCGGACCATGCTCCGCGCCACCAAGCGCGGGACGGGCGAGAGCGCGCTCGCGCTGAACGAAATAGTGGCCATGCGCGAGATGACCGGCCACGCCGCGAGCATCGACCTTTCCGCCGACGGGCGCGCCGTGACCCGCTACACGGCCGACGGGCTCGTGATCGCCACGCCCACCGGCTCGACGGCCTATTCGCTGGCGGCGGGCGGCCCGGTGCTGATGCCAGACACCGCTTCGCTGGTCGTCACCCCGATGAACCCGCACGCCCTCGCCGTGCGCCCGCTGGTCGTGAGCGACGAAGTGCGGCTGGCGGCGACTTCGCGCCGCAGGGTGAACGGCGTCGCGGAGAAGCTCGGCGTGTATGCCGACGGCGAGAGCGTGTTCATGCTCGGCGGCGACGAGGCGGTGGAGGTGGAGAAGGCGCCGGAACGCGCACACCTCGTGCAGCTGCCGGGCTGCGACCCCTACGCCGTCCTTTCCCGCAAGCTCGGCTGGTCGGGCGCGTCCGCGTGACGCTCGCGGCGCCGGGACTAGCCTTTTCGTGCGGTTGCGCGGCGCGGCGGAGATTTGGTATAATAGCGGGCATGAAAACGACTGTCATGATGTTGGCGGCGCTGGCGGGATGCTTCGCCGCGCACTTCTCCGAAGCGGCGCAAGCGCCGAAGAGACTGCCTAACGGCGGCATATGGCCGGACGTGGACGGCGTGCACATCAACGCCCACGGCGGCGGCCTCCTCAAGGAGGGCGGCAGGTGGTATTGGTTCGGCGAGCACAAGATCGCCGGCGGCGCCGGAAACAAGGCTTGGGTCGGCGTGAGCTGCTATTCGTCGGACGACCTGCGCACGTGGAAGCGCGAGGGGGTTGCCTTCGCCGTCTCCAAGGACGAGGCGTCGCCAGTCGCCGAAGGGTGCGTGCTGGAGCGCCCAAAGGTGGTCAAGGCCGCCACGGGCAAGTTCGTCATGTACGCCCATCTCGAATACAAGGGCAGGGGCTACGGCGCCGCCGCGACTCTCGTGGCCGTCTCCGACGCCGTCACGGGCCCATACTCGCTGGTCAGCGCGGGGCGCATGGACGCCGCGACTTGGCCGCGCGAAATCGCCGCCGGCGACCGCACCGATGCGACGCTGCGCGACTACACGCGCATCCCGCAGCCGTGGGGCGGGTTCGCCAAGCTCTGGGGGTCGCATTTCGGCGAGGGCCAGATGAGCCGCGACCAGACGCTCTTCCGCGACGACGACGGCGCCACCTACCACATATTCGCCAGCGAGGACAACTCCACGCTGCACATCGCCAAGCTCACCGACGACTGCCTTGCGCATTCCGGCGAATGGACGCGCCTGGCGCACGGCGACTGGACGGAGGCCCCGGCGGTGCTGAAGCGCGACGGGTGGTACTACCTGATCGGCTCGGGCTGCACCGGCTGGCGGCCGAACGACGCCCGCTACTACCGCGCCCGCTCCATCTGGGGCCCGTGGGAGCGGATGGGCAATCCGGCCAGGGGCGTGAACCCGGCCAACGGGCTCGGCCCCGAGAAGACGTGGGGGGCGCAGTCCACTTTCATCTTCGAGACGGACGACGGCACGGCCTATGCGCTCTTCGACATCTGGAAGCCATCGAACGCCATCGACGGGCGCTACGTCTGCCTGCCCATCGACGTGTCCGACGACCACACCATATCGATAACCTGGCGGGACGAGTTCTGATGCGCCGGTCCTAGCGGCGCACCTGGAAGCCGACTATCTTCAGCCCCGGGGCGTGTTCGGCCACGGCCAGGCGCATCACGCTGGCGCCCGCCGGTATGTGCACGCCCTTCATGACCGCCTTCGCCGTCTTCGAGCTTTTCGGCAGGAAGAGGGAGACCGGTTTCGACTTGTCGATGGAGGCGGCGACGCGGGCGTCGCCGTAGGACGAATAGACCACGATCACGTCGTAGTCGCCTTCCTTTTCGCACGTGAGCGTGAAAGCGTTCCAGTCGCCCTTCGACAGCGAGCCGGGTTTCTGGCGGCGGAACGTGCGGCCGTTGCCGTCGCCTGGGTAGTAGTCGCAGTCCTCCCATTTCACCGGCCTGCCGGGCACGCGGTGCGCGCCGGAGACGCGGACTCCGCCGCGCGTCGTGCCGGGGTCGCCGGCCATCCAGTCGGTGCGGCGCTTGGTCAGCGTGCCCCACCCGCACCACTCGTAGAACCAGTTGGGGGCCACTCCCCAGTCCTCTCGTCCGTGCGTCTCGATCATGTAGTCGCGGTAGCGTTCCAGCCACTTGTATTTGTCCGGGGGGAGGCGCGCGCGCACCTTGTAGTGTGCGAGCGCCGCCTCGCGGCTGCCGCCCGAGCCCGACTTGTCGCCGCGGTCGTGTCCGGCCGGGCGCAGGCTCTTCCAGCGGGCGCTGCGGCTGAGGATTTGCAGATAGAGTCCGTTCTCGAACGTGGCGGCCTGTGGTTTTTCGGTGTAGCCCGAAGGCTCCCACGGCGCGGGCTGGTCGGGATACGCCCTGACGGCGCTCAGGTTGTAGCGGAAGTTCCATTCGAGGCCGAGCAGTATGCGGTTGTCCAGGAAGGAGTAGAGGTCGTCGCCCTGGTTCCAGGCCACTTCGGCGATGGAGGCCATCATGTTCACTCCGCACAGGCAGTGGCCCTGGTCGCGGCTAGACTCCTGGCACTGCCCGTTGGGGTAGATGTAGTGCTGTATCTGGTCGTCGTATCCCCAGTCCGCCACGTTGCCGCGGTGGGGCGAGGGCTGGTATTCGACCATGCACTCGGTCTCTTGGCGTTTCCAGCCAGACTCCATCGGGCCGGCGGGGAAGGGCTCGTCGTCCGGGCGGTGTTTCTCTCCCTTCAGGTTGCGGATGACGCGCTCGTATATCCTGTCGTCGTCCAGGTATATGCCCATGGCGATCATGCCGCGCTCCGCGAAGAGCGCCTGGTTGCCGTATCGCATGGGGTCGAAGCCCTTGAGCTTCTCGTAGAAGCATCCCGGCGCGGTGAGCATCCGCTTGAACCTGGCCTGGTCCTCCTCCGCCCAGCCCGGGTAGTCCCGCATCAGTTCGGCCGCCTCGATCAGCAGGAACACTTTGCCGTTGTCGAGCGCGGCCGTGCCATCCCACGACGTGCTGGTGTAGTGCGAGTTCGCGTTCAGGAACTCCACCGCCTTTTTCGCGTAGCGCTCGTCGCCGGTGAGCCTGTAGATTAGCGCCAGGTCGTGGGCGCGCCGCCCGTCGCGTCCGATGGTCTGGTTGAATTGCTCTTTCCCGATGCTCGCGCCCCTGTCGAAGACGTCGGCCTCCAGGCTCGACCAGTGGCTGGAAAGCAGGGCCTGGAAAGTGGAGCGCCAAGGTTCGCGCCCGGCCTCCACCATGGCCTTCATGCGGTCCAGGTCGCCCTGGGTGTAAGTGATGCCGGGGTGCAAGAACGTGCGCCCGGCCAGGAAGCCGGGCATGGCGGCGGCAAGCGCCAGAAGTGTGACAAAGCGCAGCATGACAGGTATTTTACCATATTCCGCGCCGCCCTGCACATCCCACTTTTGTGCGCCGTCGGCGTCCGCCGCCGGGCGGGAGCGGCGCGGTGTGCGTTCCCGTGGCACGGCGGCCGTAAAATATGATATAATTTCCGGTGGAGGCGAACGGCATGAAGATTGTTGCCAGAGAAGAGTGGAACGAAGCGCGCGACGGCAAATGCGACGTCTCGTTCATGCCGCCGATGGAGCGGCGGCGGCTGACGGCGCTGGAGAAGGCGGCGTTGTGCGTGGCTTGGCGCGCGCAGGAGGCGGCCGGCGGCGGCGCGCCCGACGCGGTGGTGTTCGCCAGCCGCTGGGGCGAGATCGGCACCACGCTGAAGCTCATGCGCCAGATGTTCGACGAGGGAGAGATGAGCCCGGCTGGTTTCGCGAACTCCGTTCACAACGCCGCGCCCGGGCATTTTTCGCTCCTGACCGGCAACCGCGCCCCCTACACGGCGATAGCGGCGGCGGAGAAGACTTGCGAGATGGGCCTGCTTGAGGCGTCGCTCCATCCCGGCAGGGTGCTCTTCGTCCATGCCGAGGAGGCGACGCCGGAATTCTACAGGCCGCGTTTCGCCGACGTCCAGCAGGCGCGCGCCGTCGCCATGGTGCTGGAAAACCCGATGTCTTGAAGGCGGAAAGGAGCGGCCGGAGATGGTGCTGGGGAGTCTGCGCAGGATGCGGCGCATCGGGAGGCGGCGGAAGCGCCGCCGCGCGCCCGCCGCCGGTGCGTTCGCCGCCGTGCTTGTCGTCGGCTGCGCCGTTTTCGCGATAGTCGCCGGCGGCTCGCGGCGGGCGGAGGCGGAGCGTGTCGAGTGGGTTACGATGGGGACGGTGGCCGCGTTCATGTTCCGCGACGGCGCCGACGCCGCGAAGGCGCAGACGGTGCGCGAGACGTTCGCGGAGATTGAACGCCTCCTCAACGCGCACGACGGCGCGAGCGAACTGAGCCGTCTGGCCAGCATGCCGGACGCCGAGATACTGGAGCGCTGCGCGCCTTTGGTGCGGCCCTGCTACGAGGCGGCTTTCCGTTTCCGCGACATCACCCGCGGGGCCTTCAACCCTCGCTGGCGCGGGGAGGGCACGATGGATCTCGGCGGGATAGCCAAGGGCTTCGCCCTTGACGTCGCCGCGGCCAGGGTGGGGGAGTGCGACGCCCTCATCGACCTCGGCGGCAACCTCAAGGCCTGCGGCGGCTCGTGGAAGGTCGGCATACACGGTTCCCCGCGGACCCTCACGCTCACGGCGGGGATGGCATCCAGCACCAGCGGAGAGTATTTCAGGGGCCGCCACATAAAGGACGGCCGGACGGGCGCAGACGTCTCGAACGGCCTCTATTCCGTGACGGTGGTCGATCCGGCGAGCGCCATGACCGCCGACGCGCTCTCCACCGCGGTCTTCGTAATGGGTGGCGGCAAGGGCGAGGCGTTCGCCGCCGAACGCTTCCCGGACGCGACGGTGATCGTCGCTGGACGGCAATGAAGATCATCCATACGTCAGACTGGCACCTCGGCGCCAAACTGCACGAGCGCGACATGGGCGACGACCATCGCCGCTTTCTCGACTTCCTGCGCGCGCTGGCGGCCGACGAGCGCCCCGACGCGCTGATCGTGGCCGGCGACATCTTCGACACGCGCCAGCCCCCGCCCTCCGCCCAGCGCCTCTACTACGATTTCCTGGCGGACGTCGCCCGCGAAGGGGTGTGCCCGGCGGTGGTGGCGATCGCCGGCAACCACGACAGCGCCCAGCTCCTTTCCGCCGCCGACCGCGCGCTAGGGCGGCTCGGCGTCCACGTCGTGGCGCGGGCCGACGCGCCCGCGCCGTCGCAGGTGGTGGCGCTGCGCGGCGGCGACGGGGCCTGCTCGCTCGCAATAGCCGCCGTGCCGTTCGCGAACGACGCGACGCTCGCGAACCTCGCGCGCGCATTCGGCGCGGAGGAATGCGGCGACATGCCGCTCCAGCGCCGCATCTCCTCCGGCTTCCGCCTGCACTGCCGGGCGGTGCTGGACGCGGCGAAGGCGGCGGCGCGCGGCGTGCCCGTGGTGGCCGTCGCCCACTGCACTCTGGCCGGCGCGCGCCTGAGCGACGCCAGGAGCGAGCGCGGCCGCCAGACGGGCGGGCTGGACGCGCGCGACGCCGCCGCCTTCGCCGGCGCCGACTACGTGGCGCTCGGCCACCTGCACGTGCCGCAGTGCGTGGGCGGCGACGGATGCGTCCGCTACAGCGGTTCGCCGCTCGCCATGAGTTTCGCGGAAGCCGGTCAGCGCAAGTCCGTCTGCATAGTGGAGGCCGGGGCGCGGTCCGGCGGCGCGGTGGCGGTGCGCGAGGTGGCGGTGCCGGAGTTCACGCCGCTGCGCGTCGTGGCCGGTTCGCAGCGCGGCATACTGGATGAACTTGCCGCGCTGGCGAGCTCCGCCGCCTCGCCGGTGCTCGTCGCCTTGAAGGTGACGGAGGGGGAGGGGGAGATGTCCGCGTTCGCCGCCGCCGCGCGCGCCGTCGCGCAGGGCGGCAAGGTGGAGATACTGCCCATCGAGGACGCGAGGGAGCGAGAGACCGGCGGCGCCGACGCGATGAGGCAGGCCGCCACGCTCGACGAACTCTCGCCGCTGGACGTGGCGATGCTCCGCCTGGAGGAGGAGCGTCTCGCGCCAGAAGAGGCGGCGGCGTATCGCGCAATGCTGGAGGAGGTCGTGGGCGAGGTGCGCCTGCAGACGTCTTGACGCCATGAAGATACTCAGGGTAGCATTCGAGAACATAAATTCGCTGGCCGGGCGCTGGAGCATCGACTTCACGGCGCCGGAATACCAGGACGGCCTTTTCCTGATAGCGGGCGATACGGGTGCCGGCAAGACGTCCGTGCTGGACGCGATCACGCTCGCCCTCTACGGCCGCACGGTGCGCGAGCAGGTCTCCGGCGCCGCCAACGAGGTGATGACGCGCGGAACGGGGTTCGCCTGCGCCGAGGTGGAGTTCTCGTGCCAGCACGGCAGGTTCGCGGCGTCGTGGGAACAGAGGAGGGCGCGCGGGCGCTCTTCGGGCGCGCTCCAGAACGTCCGCGTGATGCTGCGCGACTGCCGCCGCGGCGATTACGTCGCGGAGGGCGCGAAGGCGGACGTGCTCGGCAGGATCAGGGAGCTGGTCGGCCTTTCCTTCGAGCAGTTCCAGCGCACGGTGATGCTGGCGCAGGGGAAGTTCGACCAGTTCCTCGCCGCGGGCGAGAACGACCGCGCCGAGATACTCCAGCAGGCGGCGGGGACGGAGATTTACGAACGCATCGGGCGACGCATCGCGGAGCGCCGCCGCGCCGCCGACGCCGACGCCGCGGCCATGCTCGCGCGCGTCGGCGAAATCCGCGTGCTGGACGCGGAGGCGCTCGCCGCGAAAAACGCGGAGCGCGCCGCCGCCGCCGCCAAGGCGAAAGAGCTCGCGAAGAGTCTGGACGATGCGCAGAAGGCGCTCGCGGAAATCAAGAAGGCCGTGGACGCCCGCGCCGCCGCGGAGTCCGCGATGCGTCTGCGCGAACGCGAGCTGGCCGCCGCCGCCGAGCGCGCGGACAAGTCCGCCGCCGCCGTGGACGCCGCCGCGTCGGCGCATCGCGCCGTTTCCGCCGACTGCGCCGCGAAGATGCCGCAGATCCGCCGCGCCGTGGAGCTGAAGGGCAGGATGGCGCTCGCGCAGAAGGATGCCGCCGACAGGGGAAGGGCGCTCGCCGCGCTCCGCGCCTCCGCGCGGGACGAGGCGGCGGCGCAGGCCGCCGAGGAGGAGAAGCTGGCGCGCGGGCGCGCCGTCGCGGAGGTCGTCCGCGCCGCGCTGGAAGACTGCGTCTTCGCCGCGAACGCCGACGCCCGCCTGGCGAGCGACGCCACCGTGCGGCTCGCTGCGGAGTTCGTGGGGCTGCATTCGCGCGTCCGCGGCGCCGAGGAGGAGGGAAGGGCGTTGCGCGACGCTTCGGCGAAGGCGGCGGCGGAGTGCGCCGCCGCAGAGGACGCATACGCGCAGAAGCGGCCGCTGCTCGACGACTGCCTGGATAATGCCCAGAGGGCGCTCGATGCTTCCCTGGCCTACGCCAGCCTGGAGGATTGGCGCAGTCGCCTGGAGGATGGCGCGCCTTGCCCGCTCTGCGGTTCGCCCAGCCATCCCTTCGCCGTCCACGCCGTCCCGCGCAAGTCCGACTGCGAGGCGGCGTTGGCAAAGGCAAAGGCCGCGCTCGCCGCGCTCGACAGGGAGCGCGACGCCGCCCGCCGCCGCCGCGACGCGGCTCTCGCCGCCGCAGACGCCCACGCGAAGGCGAGCGAGGACGCCCGCAGACGGCACGACGACGCCTTGCGCCGTCTCGGCGAGGCGCGGAGCGCGCTCGCCGCCGCCGCCGCCGCCGGCGAAGCCGCAATCGCCGCAGGGCTTCGCCGCATCGGGCGAATCTCCGCCGATGTCGCCGCCGCGCAGGAGGCGCAGACGCGTTCGCTCGCCGAGGCGGACGCGATGCGAAAGGATTTCGATGCGCTGGGGGTGGGCGCGGATCCCGAAAAGACGCAGAAGGGGTTGCAGTCCGCGCTGGACGCCGCCGCCGCCCGCCTGGCGCAGACGCGCGCCGCCGCCGCCGCCGCCAAGGCCGCTCTCGCCGCCGCGAAGAAGGAACGCGAGCGCGCGGCGAAGGAACGCGCCGCCGGCGAAGAGGCCGAGCGCAAGGCCCTGGCTGCCGTCGCAGACCCGGCCGCGCTCCCGGCCGTCATCGCCGCGCGCAAGGCCGAGAAGGCTTCGCTGGACGCGCTGACGGGCGCCATCGACGCGGAAATCAGGCATGACGCCGCCGCGCGCGAGCGGCTCGCCGAATGCCAGGCGAGCCTCTCTGCGGCACGAGACGCGGCCAGGCGGTGGGGCAATCTGGACAAGTGGCTGGGCGGCGCCAAGGGCGAGCAGTTCAAGCGATTCGCCCACGGCATCACCCTCCGCAGACTCCTCGCTTTCGCCAACCCGCACCTCGACAGGATGACGGCGGGGCGCTACCGCATGATATGGGGCGCCGACGGCGCGCCCGCCTCCGCCAGGCTTCTGCCGTCGCTCGTGGACGCAGAACAGGGCGGGGTCGTCCGCCCGGTCTCCAACCTCTCCGGCGGCGAACGCTTCCAGGTCTCGCTGGCGCTGGCGCTCGGCCTTTCCGAAATGTCCTCCGACAGACTGGATATCGACAGCCTCTTCCTCGACGAGGGCTTCGGCACGCTCGACGATGCCACCCTCGAGGCCGCCATCGACACGCTCTGCGCCGTCCAGCAGGACGGCAAGCTCATCGGCGTCATATCCCACGTGGCCGGCGTGGCCGACCGACTGCCCGCGCAGATACGCGTCGTCAAGACGGGCGGGGGCCGCAGCGTCCTGTCGGGGCCGGGCGTGGCTCACGGCGCTTAATTAAGGAGTATATAGGCTGGACGACGGCCTTGATCCTGCTTTGCCACATATCGCCTCCTTTTTGCCCGCTTTTGGACACCCCCGATCCTCGCCTTTCCTCCCCCTAATGGGTAGTGGACGCCCGTGCGGGTTTTATGCTATAATGTGCCCGAAACCGAAGGAGAAATACAGAATGACAAACCAGCCCGAAATCAAGCTCGCCGTCGTCGGAGTCAGCCGCGACTGCTTTCCCGCATCGCTCACGAAAAAGCGCGTCGCCGCGCTCATGGACGCCTTGAAGGCCGCGAACGTGCCTGGCGTGGTGGACTGCCCGGTGACGATAGAGAACGAGGAAGACGCGCTCGCGGCGCTCGAATGGGCGCGCAAGGAGGGCGTGAACGCCTGCTGCATGTTCCTCGGCAACTTCGGCCCCGAAGGCCCCACGACGTATTTCGTGCAGGAGTTCGGCGGCCCGGCGATGGTGCTGGCCGCGCGCGAAGAGAACAAGGCCGTGCTGGCCTCCGACAGGGGCGACGCGCTCTGCGGCGTCCTCAACTTCTCCTACAACGTGGGTCTGCGCCGCCTGTCGGTGTACATCCCCGAATACCCCAACGTGTCGCCGGAGGAGGGCGTGGCGGAGATACGCGACTTCATCGCCGTCGCCCGCGTCGTGCTGGGCGTCAGGAACCTCAAGGTCTTCGCGTTCGGCCCGCGCCCCTACGACTTCCTCGCCTGCAACGCGCCGATACAGCCGCTCTTCGACCTCGGCGTCAATGTCCAGGAGAACTCGGAGCTGGACCTCTTCGAGCACTACCACAAGATGGCGGAGCGCAAGGCGGAGATCGCCGCCATCGTCGAAGACATGAAGGCGGAGCTCGGCCAGGGCTGCCCCTATCCAGACCTCCTGCCGCAGCTCGCGCAGTTCGAGCTGGCGCTCGTCGATTGGTACGAGAACAGGCGCGGCGCGGCCAAATACGCCGTCTTCGCCGACAAGTGCTGGCCCGCCTTCCAGACCTCGTTCCGCTTCGTCCCGTGCTACGTCAACAGCCGTCTGACGGGGCGCGGCATCCCCGTCGCCTGCGAAGTCGATATGTATGGCGCCGTCTCCGAATACATGCTGGAGTGCGCCACAGGCCTGCCCGCCACCCTCCTCGACATCAACAACTCCGTGCCTGACGACATCCTCCCGGCGGGGCTCGACTTCGCCGGCGCGCAAAGGCGCGACCTCTACATGGGCTTCCACTGCGGCAACACCTGCTCAAGGTGCCTCAAAAACTGCGGCATGAAGTATCAGCTCATAATGAACCGCGGCCTGGAGGGCGGCGGCAAGCCGGTCATATCCAGAGGCACGATGGAGGGCCAGATAATGCCGGGCGACGCCACCATGTTCCGTCTGCAGTCCAACTCCGACGGCCGCCTCGTCTCCTACGTGGCGCACGGCGCGTTCCTCGACGTGGATCCGCATTCCTTCGGCTCGATCGGCGTGTGCGCCATTCCGGGTTTCGCCAGGTTCTACCGCCACGTGCTCGTGCAGAAGCGCTTCCCCCACCATGGCGCCTTCGGCTTCGCCAAGGCCGGCAAAGTGCTGTTCGAGGCGCTGCGCCTCCTCGGCGTGGACGACATCAACACGCCTCTGCCCGCCGACAGGCTCTATCCGGGCGAGAACCCCTTCGCCGTGTGACCGACGCGCCGCGCACTTCGCGGCGCATATATTGAAGGAGAGGCACGGGGGCGGCGTCCGCCTTCGTGCCTCTCGCTTCGCCGCCAGACCTCGCGCCGTCACCGGCGCCTCGTGCAGCCGTGAGCCGATTACACAATATCCGTCATACGAATATGCAAGTCTTTGTAGTTGATTTTCTCCTGTCGCGTATGGTAAAATAACAAGCGTCGATAAGATGGATAAGATTTGGCGCTCGGCCAGGCCGAGACCTCAATTCACCAGAAACGAAAGGAGCTATACGATGAAAGCGATGCCGAAACTGCACAAAATCCAGGGGGGGGGGGCGATTTGCGCGATTAGCGCATCCGTGCTCCTTGCTTCGCCGTCTGCGTTGGCGGGTCTGAAGTATTGGACCACGGGCGGATACGACGCCGATTCTTACGTCCAGGACGGCCTGGTCCTCAACTACGACGGCATCTGCAACGTCGGCCTCGACCAGCCGCACTCCACTACCACGACCACATGGGTGAACCT
>CAMOIK010000051.1 GCA_946615875.1 uncultured Verrucomicrobiota bacterium
TTTTTCCCCCCGCCTATCGAGCCGTGCCAAAAAATGGGCCCAGATTGGCGGCCACTAGACGCTACGACGGGAATATGCTATAATGTGCCCGACAGCCGTATGATAATTCGCAAAGACTGTAATCTTTTGCCGGTTCGCGTGTAAACAGAGCAGAAACACTTGCGACATGGGAAACGGCCCGTGGGGAAAACGCCAAAAAGGAGTCTGTAGATGAGTGGACACGCTGGATTTGCACCGATAGGCAGCAATGTGCCGCCGATAGTTCCTCCCCAGGTGGGCGGAGTTGGAAGCGTCGTCGGAGGGCAGGGCGGCGCTCCCGATGTGCATCAGCAGGAGCAGCCGTCAGTCGAGCAGCCCGACAAGTCCAATGCGCGGTCGCTTGCGCAAAAGCTGGACGTGATGCTTCTCTCGGCGGCGCAAGTCTCGACCCACTCGGTCAGCGCGGATTCCGCCGTCGCGGCGGCAAAGATCGCTTCCCTCGGCGAAGCCGAAAGCGCCGCGCTCGCCAAGGCCGCCAAAGCGGCGCGGAAGGCCATGAAGGAGATCGCCGGATTTTCCGGGCGCCAGATCGCCGCCGCGTTCATCGTCGATGGAAAAAATTTCGACTGGAACAAGGCCAGCCCCGCCGCGAAAGCGATCCAAAATGCGATTGACGCGCAGGTGGAGCTTTCCGCGCTCCTTACCGACATCGCGAACCGTCCGGAGATTTCCGGGAAGGCGTTCGAGGCGTTTTCCGAGATGGCCATGCAGTGCGACCGTCGCCATAGCGAGATTTTCAGCCTGGCGTTGCAGCTTGCCGACGCCGCGTCCCAAGCCGGGGACGATCCGAAGCTGGCGGCGCGCCTCGACGCCAAGCTTGAAACGCTTCTGCCCCGGCAGGCGATGACGATGCACGGCAACACGGAAATCCTCGACAAGATGAAGGCGCAGCTGCAGCCCCTGGCCGAGCGGCTCGAGGCGTTCGTCGCGCGCCCCAACGCCTCGCTCACGTCCGAAGAGTTTCTGGCGTATTCCGCCGAAGTGAAGAGCGCCTCCGCCGCCATCCGGCACGCCTTGAAAGAGGGTTTCCCGACCCCCGACGGCGGGCGCCTCCTGCCCGATCGCGGTTTCATGTCGGCCCTTTCCGAGCTCACCCGCGCCGCCGAAAAGCAACTCGAAGACGTGCGCAAGAACATCGGCAACGCCGTCCTCAAGCAGTTCGTCACGAAAAACATAGCCGCCCCAAGCGATTTGACGATCCTTGCGCCGGAGAACGCCCGCATGCTGGCGGAAGCCGCCCCCAACCTCGCCAGTGCGGTGAAGATCAGACGCGAACTGGCAAAGGCCGCGCGTGAATACATAGCCGATCCGACCTCTGATGAAAAACGGCAGAAGATCGACGAGGTGATGGGACGCTACGCCGAGCTTGACGCAGACGTCATCAAAAGCGACATCGGGAAGCTCTTTTCCAACTGCAGGCACGTGATGGACGACAATGACTGGCGGCGGCTGCAGTCCTTCTTCGGCGCCGAAACGCAAGCGCTCAAAACGCAGATCGCGCACCTCGATGCCATGGTCAAGAGCATCCGAGAGAAGATGACGCCGGAGCAGTTCCTTTCCACGACGTCCGCCAGTGCGCTGCTCAGGGGTAAAATCGCCTTTTCCACGCTCGTGGAGGCGAGGATCCACGGCATGCAGGACGCGGACGTAGATCCGAAGCTGGACGACTCCAACCACGTCTCGAGCAAGGTGCTCGGCGCCGGCAACGTCAATACCGTCAAGCTCGTCACCTACAAAGACGGCACCCAGTGCGTCTTCAAGCCCGAGGCCATTGGGCGCCAGAGCATGGAAAACCTTGCCCTTTCCAACGATTACGTCCCCGACCAGCAGGTCTCCCAGTTGAATCTCGCGACGCAATCGACCGCCAAGGCCCTCGGACTCGACGACGTCATGCCGAAGTGCACCGTCGGCATGCACGACGGGGACTACGGACTTTTCATGGAGAAGGCGCCGGGCGTGGATGCGGTTGATTTCGTCAGCGGCAAAGGCGTGCCACCTGGCAGCCTTTCGGCCAAAGACGTGGCCAAGCTCTCCGCAGACAAGCACGCGAAGGTGGTCGGCGCGCTCATCCGCGGCACGAACCGTCTGGAGTGGCTCGATCTCGTCGCCGGCCAGGGCGACCGCCACGCCCACAACTACATGATCGACGTCAAGAGCGACCTCACGGTCTCCGTGAAAGGCATCGACAACGATCAGAGCTTCCCCGCCTACCGCACAGGGGTGCGCACCTACGTCCTCAAAGGCAAGCACGCCGACGCGTTCAGGTTCGTCTGCGACACCATAGTAAACAGATATCCGAAGAGGCTGCGCGAAAAGGCCCGCGAACGCCTGCTCAACGATCCCGGTTTCAAGGCCGGGGAGGACGGCACGATCACCATCGATACGACGAAGTTCAAGGCTGGAGAACTCCATTTCGCCGCCCGAAACGCCGTGGGAATGCACGGAGCGACGCTGCCGGACTTCATCGACGAAGACCTTTTCCAGCAACTGACGGCGCTGAAGTCCGGCGAAAAGCGCGATGCGTACCTCGCCGATCTCGCGAAACGACTCCCCACAGAGGCCGTGTATTCCGCGCGCAATCGTCTCGACGAGGCCATAGCGCACGCCGAAAAGCTTTTTGCGGAAGGCAAGGTCGTCGCCAACGGGGACTTTGAAAAGCAAGACGTGCAGAAGCGCCTCCTCGGGCGCGAACTCAACGCGGAAAACCCGGTGAAGCCGCTAAACGGCTACAAGCTCCCGACGGGGAATGGAATGGACCCCAGACAGGACATCGTCTTCCAAGCCAAACGCCAGAACAAGTCGTTGTTCATGCGCGACCTGATCGACAAGACGTGCAAGAAGGACTGGTTCGACTGACAGAAAGGAAAACCTCATGGACGACATCGCAGACAAGAAGAAGGAAAGGGAAGAGTCCATCGCGGCGCTTACGGCCGCCCTCGCCGGGATTGAAGGCGGCAAGGGGTTGCCGGAGCGCTTCGCTGGCGGGCACGGCTTCATGAGCAGGAGGTTCGTTTTCGAGTGGATCGAGCCAATGCTTGAGATACGCTTCGATCTCCCGTATGCGCGAGTCCTCTCCAGCGAGGAGGCGCAGCAGGAAGACGCCTCGGAGATAGCCGCCGCCATCCGCATGGCGATCCTGCTGCTGACGGCCGAAGGCCGGAGGTCCGGCACGGAGGATTTGCGAGTGAACGTTTGGGCGGACGACGACGGCGTAGGGTATTCGGTGCTGGATGGAGAGGGGAATGCGGTGGATGCCGGCGACGACTGGTCGGGGCTGGTGCATCGCCTGGAAGCGGCGCTGCCGAAAGTCGGCGAGAGCCTTGCCGTGATCTGGCCGTAGGCGACCGCGCCAATCGTCCCGGAGCTTCGCGGAAAGCTCCTTGGGAGCCTTCCCCAAAGGCCGAGAGCGTGAAAAAGCCCATGTTGCATATTGACTTCGCGGGGCAAAAAGTGCTATAATCTACATCATGATAACCTTGCTGATAGCGTTAGCCGTCGGATGTGGCGGATTTTCGGTTTCGCATTTCGTGTTCGGGGTGGGCGCGGGATGGAGCGCATTCAACGGCGCGGTATGCTTCCTGGCGACGCAGGGGGGCGTTTCCTACTGGTTCATAAAGCGCATAAAGGCCGACATGAACGCGGTGCAGGGCATAATGGCGGCGGCGCAGAGGGCCGTCGAGGCGAAGACCCGCCAGTGGATGATACGCCCGCCCGGCAGCATACAGGAGGCGCAGAGGATCGTCCAGAGCGACATGGCGGCGGCGGCGCGCAAGGCGCTGGCGGAGACTGCGCGGCTGATGAAGTACCGCCCATGGGTGCTGATGGTCGATCGGCAGGTGGCCACGGCGCAGTTCCATCTGAACTGGATGCTCAAGGATTTCAAGGCCGTGGACGCGCTCATGCCGAAGGCGCTTTTCCTCGATCCGGCGTCGGTGGCGATGAAGATGGCGCGCATGCAGATGCGCGGGGAGCCGCTGGACGAAATCGAGAAGGTGTACCGCAAGGCGGCGGCGCGCTCGCGCTACAACGGAAACGTGCTGCCCGCGGCGTGCTGGAGCTGGATACTGGTGCGGCGCAGCGAGGCGGCGGCCGACCAGGCCGCGCGCGACGCGCTGGTCGATCGGGCGTTCAAGGCGCTCGGCGAAGCGCTGAAGAAGAGCGACAACGAGACGCTGAAGCGCAACCACGAGGTGCTGATGAACAACCGCGTCCCGCAGTTCAACAACTCCGGCCTCGGCGACCAGTGGTACGCATTGCACCTCGAGGAGCCCAAGATGAAGGTCCAGCGCCGCAGGTAGCGGCGCGCAGCAGTTTGGCAGTCAGCAGGTTTCACCGTCGCAGAGGGCAGTCGAATGCAGAGAAGCGCACATCCCGCCGTGACAGGCGCGAGCCGCCTGGCGAAGAAAGCCGTGGTGCTTGCCGCCGGCTTCGGCACGCGACTGCGCCCCTTCACGGCGGCGGTGCCAAAGCCTCTTCTGCCCGTGTGGGGCGAGCCGATGCTGGCGCGCGTGGTCTCGTGGCTCCGAGCCCAGGGCGTGGAGGACGTCGCGGTGAACTGCCACTATCTGCACGGGCAGGTCGAGGACTGGTGCGCGAAGAACGGATGCCGCGCCGTCTTCGAACCGGAGATACTCGGCACGGGCGGCGTCCTCAACCCGCTGCGCGACTGGCTCGGCGGCGACGATTTCTGGCTGGTGAACGGCGACATCGTCTTCGAGGCGCCTGACCTCCCGCCGTCTTTCGCCTCCGCCCCCCTCGCCCCCGACTGCATAGGCTGCTGCCTGGCGACGGAGGAAGGGCCGAGGACGATAGAGGTGGAGCCGGAGAGCGGCTTCGTCACGAACTGGCACAGCCCCGACCCCGGCTGGAACGGCACGTGGACGTATTGCGGAGTGGCGCGGCTTGCGGCGAAGATACTCGACTATGTCAAGCCCGAAGGCTTCTCGTCAATCGTCGAAGCGTACGAGGCCGCGATGATGGACGGCCGCTTCATGAAGGCCGTCGCCCCGGAGGGGCTGCTGTGGACCGACGCCGGGACGGTGGACAGCTATATCGCGCTCAACCGGGACGGCGGCGACGACGCTTTCGCGGAAATCCCGCAAATCCGCGCCACCGGTCTCGTGCCTGACGCCGCAGACGCTGCGGACGGCCCGGAAGTCCGCCCCGTCGTCTTCACGGGCGCGCGCGGCAGCGACCGCGCGTTTTTCAAGGTGGGCGGCGCCGGCGGTGCGCCGGGCGCGTTCGTCATCGTCTATGACGACGGGAAGAGGGCCGAGAACGCCCGCTACGCCGGCCACGCCCGCTGGCTGAAGGCGCACGGCATCCGCGTGCCGGACGTGCTGGCAGACGTGCCGCAGATGAAGGTGATGGCGCTGGAGAACGCCGGAGCGGTCGATCTCAAGGAACGCGCGAAGACGCGCGGCGAAGAGCGGCTGCGCGACTACGTGGCCGTGGTGGAGGAGCTGGCCAGGTTCAATGCGCTGGCGGGATCCGCCGACGCCCTGCCGCCGCTGGAGCCGCCGTTCGACGCCGCCCTCTACAAGTGGGAGCGAGAGCTATTCCGCGAACACTGCCTGGGCACGCGCTTCCACATGGATATGCCGCCCGCCGTCGAGAAAGAGCTGGAGGCCGTGGCAGAGCGCCTCGCCAAAGAGCCGCCCGCGCTCGTCCACCGCGATTTCCAGTCGGAGAACATCATCTTCCGCGCCGCGCGCCCGGCGGCGAGCGCCGTCGGCGGCGAAGGCGGGGAGATGCGCGACGACTTCAAGTTCATCGATTTCCAGGGGATGCGCATCGGCGCGGCGGCATACGATCTGGCGAGTCTGCTCTACGATCCGTATGTCGGGCTGCGGGAGGGAGAGCGGCGCGCGCTGGCCGCGCTATACGCGAAGAAGACCGGCCGCCCGGAAATCGTCGAGGTCCTGCCGTTCGCGGCGGTCGAGCGGCTCGTGCAGTCGCTGGGCGCGTTCGGCCGTCTGGCGAGCGTCGGCAGGCCCGAGTTCAACCGCCACGTATCCGCCGCCCTTCAGAATCTGCTCGCGGCCGCGGACGAGGCGGGTCTGGACGCCACGGGCGCGCTCGCCGAGGATCTGATCGCCCGCGAAGAGGCGCGGCACGATCACGGCCGCCACGGCCACGAAGGCTGCTCGTGCGGCCATCATCACGGCGGGGAGGGCGCGGAATGAAGGCGATCAGGGCCTTCCTCGGCCGCGTCAAGAAGCGCGGCAGGCGGCGCGGCGAGGTCGTCAAGACCGTCGCCATGGGCCGCGAGAGGGAGTTTTCCGCGTGGGACGTGGGCGACGACACCTACATATTCGAGAAGGGCATTTCTTCCCATCTGGCGGAGCATCCCAGCATACTGATCGCCGAGAAGGCCTCGCTCCGCCGCAAGACCCCCGGCTACGTCTTCACGATGACGACCGGCAACCACTCCGTCGCCGCCTTCCCGCTGCTTGACGGCAGGTTCTGGCGCCTCTCGCGCATTCCCAAGCTCAAGCAGGGCGACGTGCTGGTCAAGGAGATACTGTGCTCCAACATCGTGAACGGCAAGGTCGAGATTTCCCAGCGCGACGTGCCGTCCAAGCGCCTCTACCGCGCCGACGAATGGCTGCTGTCGGACGCCGTGGGCTTCGGGCTCGGCGACATAGTGATGGGCGACCGCAACGACATCACGCTGGACCACTACCGGCAGCTGGGGCAGGAGTGGCGCATCAAGCCGCTCGCCTGGACACAGGCCGAGATGAAGGTGGAGCTGGCCGCCAGCAGGAAGCGCATCTCCACGAAGACGCGCTACTACCACTCCATGAAGGGCGTCCACTTCATGACCTTCCCGGTGTTCAGGCAGTTCGCCGCGCTCGCCGCCACCGACATGGATGCGTTCGTCAAGGAACTGCGCGAGCTCGTCTCCATATTCGAGGGCAACCAGTATTCCTTCACGCGCCAGCCGAAGCTGCGCGGCCACCACGAAATAGAGCTGTTCGGGCTGCGGCGCGGCGTGGCGCTGGAGAAGATCATCCCCGGCCTCGAGCGCCTCATGGAGGCGATCGCGCTCGGCAGGATCGAGCAGGACGCGGTCGTCAGGCGCATAGGCGAGATTTCCGCGCTCTACGAGTCGCTGCTGTCGTCGCCGGAGATGGCCGACGAGAACTCCCGCGCGTTCATCGAGCAGCTCTACATGTGCGTGACGGGCGAGATCTATTCGCGCAGCGGCGAGGGCTCCACGCCCGCCTTCGACGACCGCCGCACCGCGCTGCCCGGCGCCTCCTACGTGGACGGCCGCCCCATCATGCATCCCGGCGCGGACGACCGCAGCGAGGTGCTGCTCTCCAACATCCGCTCGCTTGTGAGCAAGGACGAGCTGATCGAATACGCCAACGTTTACGAGCTGCGCTCCGACGGCGACGAAAACCTGCCGCCGGGCGCGGGCAGGACGCGCGAGATAGTTTACAAGACCAACCGCGGGCCGCTCGAGCATTCCATGGTGGAGAAGCGCCTCTCCAAGTCGCAGAAGGACTACTCCAGCTACATGCTGGCGCGCATCGAGTGCCTGAAGGCCCTCGGCATCAACCTCAGCGAATACCGCGTGCTGCGCCGCCGCCGCACGGCCGGCAAGCGCCCGGTGGACTACTACATCCGCCGCCGCCTCGACGGCGAGCCGATGGACGCGATCCCCGCCAGCTACTTCTGCAACGTGGACGACTCGTCTATCGAGGAGAAGGAGGTCGTGCTCGCGCTCGCCACGCTCATGGGCGACGCCGCCGCGCAGAACATGGCGATGAAGAAGTTCGACCCCGCCACGGAGTCGCCGCTCTACGGCATCGGCAAGGAAATCTACGAGTTCGAATACGACATAATCGCCGAGCGCGTGGTGCCCAAGACGGTGGCGACGTGCTCGGTGCGCGGTTCGTTCGGCTGGCCGGACCTCTCGATGACAGACGAGAACCTGAACGCCATGATGAACTTCTACCTGGGCTACTACGCGCACGCCCTGAAGGAATACCAGAAGCGCCACAACGTCTCGATGGCAGAGGTCGCAGAGCGCTTCATGGGAGGCTTCGAGTTCCGTACGCACGCGATGGAGTGGCAGCTTTCCGTGATGCGCGACAGGCTGGAGAGCTTCAGGCCGGGCCTGCCGCCGTCATACAGGTTCGAGCGCAAGTGGCGCTTCGCGCTGTGGACGCTCGAGCGCCAGGAACGCCGCCTGCCGGTCCTGAGACGCTTCTTCATGAAGAAGGTGGAGCAGGTGGAGCAGAAGGAGAAAGGTGACATCCATGAAGACATACGGAATAATTCCGAGCCGCTATTCCTCGACTAGGTTCCCCGGCAAGCCGCTGGCTTTGATCGCAGGCAAGCCGCTCGTGACGTGGGTGGTCGAGGCCGCGGGCAAGGCCAAGTCGCTCGACGCCGTGATCGTGGCCACCGACGACGAGCGCATCGCTTCGACCGTCCGCTCCTCGGGCGGCGTCGCCGTGATGACGCCCAGCGCCCTGCCGAGCGGCACCGACCGCATAGCCTGCGCCGCGCGCATCTTCGCCGGCGAGACGCAGGGCGCGCCGGACTTCGCCGACGACGACATCCTCGTGAACATCCAGGGCGACGAGCCGCTCATCGACCCGCGCCTCGTCGATGAACTGGCGACGACGCTGAAGCTCAACGCGAAATGGGACATGGCGACCGCCGTCGCCCCGCTGAAGTCGCTGGACGATTTCGCCGCGAAGTCGGTCGTCAAGGTCGTGACGGCCCGCGACGGCGCCGCGATGTACTTCTCCCGCGCGCCCATCCCCTGCCCGCGCGACGCCGCGCCGGACCTGGCGAGCGGGCTCTACGTGCGCCATCTCGGCATCTACGCCTACCGGGGCGCATTCCTGAAGCGCTACATCGCCGAGCCGCCGTGCCCGCTGGAGCAGACGGAGAAGCTCGAACAGCTGCGCGCGCTCTGGATGGGCGCGGCGATCGCAGTGGTGCGGACGGCCGACGAGGGCATCGGCGTGGATACGCCGGAGGACGCAGAGCGCGTGGCGAAAATCCTGGAGAGCGCGGCGCGATGAAGGCCGGGCGCGGAGAACGCGGCCCGGCGCGCGCCGCAGGCCTGTTCACTCTGGCGACGGCGGCCGCGCTCGTCTTGGCGGCCGGCTGCTCCACCACGTCGGTTTTCGAGACCGACAAGGCGCATCCGTCGCTGGAGATGGACGGCAAGTTCGTCAAGTGCTACGGGAAGGTCGTCTCGCCATACGACGTGCCGGACATGCTGGAAGACCACGGAATAGACCGCAAGACGGTCATCCACATCCGCGTAAACGATCTTTCGCACCTTCGGGAGGCGCAGGGCTTCAGGATCCTGCTCGCCCGCGCCGGATACAGCAGGACGGCGCTGGTCACCAAGGAGCACGCGGAGGCCTGGAGCAGGCAGAGCGCCGGCGCCGCGCCGCAACCGCCTTCGCGGCGGCAGGAACGGCCGCGAGTGCGCTACCGCTCCGCGAACGAGGATTGAGCGTCCGGCGTGGCCGGCGCCACCTTGGGCGCTTCCCAATAAAAGGGGATGCCCTGCGGCGGCGGGATATGGTATAATGCGCGACGTCTCGGACAAAGGAAAGGAAGCCAGGTAAAGGACATGATAGCGCTGCTGCTTGCCGCCGTCTGCATGTGCGGAGAGGCCCCCGAGAGGGCCAACGATTTCTTCTGGGAGAACGACAAGTTCGGGATGCGCGCCTACGGGCCGGGCGACGTCCACTGCTGGAGCGGCTTCGACGTCTTCAACAAGACGACGGACGCCGCCGCCACGTGCGGCCACGTGCTGCGCAACCACGACAAGTGCGGGAACTGGCACGCGACGCCCTTCGATGGCGTGCTCGACAACTACGCCGTGGGCGCCGGGCGGGGATGCGGCGGCATCGCGCTTTTCGCCGACGGCGAATGGAAGACGTTCCCCAACTGGAAGAAGTGCCGCGTGATCGCCAACTCCGACGAACGCTGCGAGTTCGAGCTGGTCTATCCCGCCTTTTCGGACGCCGGCGAGATGACTTGCCGCATCGAGCTCAGACGCGGGGAGAGGTTCTTCAGGAACAAGGTGGAGTTCGAGCGCCCCCTGAAAGGCGCCTGGGCGGGGCCGGGGCTGGACCTCGAACCGAAGCGCGGCCACGTCGGCGACGTCTGGGAGGATGCCGGGCTGGGCGTCGTGGCGCTCTACGAGAATGATCGCGGCGAGGTCGAAGGCTCCACCGCCACCGCCATCTTCATGCCTGGCGCGCAGCGCATCCTCACCGACGCGCAGAACTGCCGCGTCCTCTCCGTCACGGGCGTGAAGTCCTTCGAGTATTGGGCGGGCGCCGCGTGGTCGAAGGCGGGCGAAGTCGCGTCCGCCGCGGCATGGCGCAGGGAGATCGAGAGTTTCATCCACAGCATCAGCAAGGAGGCAAAATGAAGAAAGCAATGGTCATCGCCGCTTCGGCGGCAGCGCTCGCCGCTTTCGCGGGCGACATCAACTACAGCATCCAGACGGCCTGCCACCCGGCGGACGTCAAGCACTACGACACCGCGACGCTGCGCGAGCGTTTCGTCATGGAGAAGGTGATGGCGCCAGACGAAATCAACCTCACCTACACCATGTACGACCGCCTGATATACGGCGGCGCCATGCCGGTGGAAAAGGAACTGTCGCTCGACGCGATCGACCCGCTGAAGGCCAAGCACTTCCTCGACCGCCGCGAACTCGGCGTCATCAACGTGGGCGGCGCGGGCGTCGTGACGGTCGATGGCAAGGAATACGCCCTGGAGTTCAAGGAGGCGCTCTACGTGGGATGTGGCAAGAAGTCGGTGAAGTTCCGTTCGCTGGACGGCGCCAATCCGGCGAAGTTCTACCTGAACTCCGCCCCGGCCTACCGCGAGTTCGCGACGCAGCGCATCACCTGCGACCAGGCCTGCACCAAGCCGGGCTACACCATCGGCAACTACATAAAGGCGGGCAGGATGGAGGAGTCGAACGACCGCGTCATCAACCAGCTGATCGTCAATCCCGTGCTTTCGAAGGTGAAGGGCGGCGGATGCAACCAGCTCCAGATGGGCCTCACCGAGCTCAAGCCCGGCAGCGTGTGGAACACGATGCCCCAGCACGTCCACCCGCGCCGCATGGAGGCGTATTTCTACTTCAACGTGCCCGAGGGCCAGGCCATATGCCACCAGATGGGCGAACCGCAGGAGCAGCGCCTCCTGTGGCTGCACAACGAACAGGCCGTCGCCTCGCCGGAATGGTCGGTCCATTCCGCCGCCGGCACCGCCAACTACATGTTCATATGGGGCATGGGCGGCGAAAACCTGGACTATGGCGACATGGACAAGGTGCCGACCCTGGATATGCGCTGAAATTTCCCGTAAACTGCGTTTGAACAACACGAAAGGAAAGAAACAATGATACTCGAACAGTTCAAGCTCGACGGCAAGGTGGCCGTCGTCACCGGCGCCGGCCGCGGCATCGGCCAGGCCTATGCACTCGGTCTCGCGGAGGCGGGCGCCGACGTCGCGGTCGTGGATGTCATCGACATGGAGGAGACGATCGGCAAGATCAAGGCTCTCGGCCGCCGCGCGATCGGCATCAAGGCCGACCTCTCCAAGGGCGAGGAGGCGGCCCCTCGCATCGTCGCGGAGGTCGTGAAGGAACTTGGTTCGCTCGACATACTCGTCAATAACGCCGGCATCATCAAGCGCGAGCCGTTCACCGAGCATTCGGCGGCGAACTGGAACCTCGTCCTTTCCATCAACCTCTCCGCCCCGTTCTTCCTTTCCCAGCAGGCCGCAAAGCAGATGATTGCACAGGGAAAAGGCGGGAAAATCATCAATATCGCCTCCATGCTCTCCTTCCAGGGCGGCATCCTCGTGCCGGGATACGCCGCGTCCAAGGGCGGTATCAAGTCCCTCACCATGCTTATGGCCAACGAACTTTCGCCCCATGGCATCTGCGTGAACGCCATCGCGCCGGGATACATCGCCACGGAAAACACGCGCCCCATCCGCGAAAACCCGGAGCGCAACAAGTCCATTCTCGACCGCATCCCCGCCGGACGCTGGGGCACGCCGGACGACCTGAAGGGCATTTGCGTCTTCCTGGCCTCCCCGGCTTCCGACTACATGACCGGCTACACCTACGCCTGCGACGGCGGCTGGCTGGCCAGGTAG
>CAMOIK010000052.1 GCA_946615875.1 uncultured Verrucomicrobiota bacterium
TCCACGGCCGCGCACCGAGGCGACGATTGTCACTTGGCGAAGCGATAGCTACGACTTGACGAAGTGATGGCTACGACTTGACGAAGTGATGGCTACGACTTGACGAAGTGATGGCTATCACTTCGCCTCGTCTCCCCGACTCTCTCCTCCCGCTCCATAACTAAGTCAGCATTTTGACAAAAATGGCAAAAGCGTCACACACGATGGGCGAGATATGGTATAATATGGACCTGATTTGCAAACCAATGGAGCAAAGAAATGACATTTCGAGGACTGCTTGAGGAGAAAGCGGAGAAGTTTGGTGGACGTCGCGCAATGGTGTGGCGTGAGAACAAGGAATGGGCGCAGCGCACATGGCGCGAGGTTCTTTCCCGTGTGCGGGAGTTCGCGGAAGGATACGGCACGCGTTTCGCGCTCAAGCCCGGCGAGGACAATACGGCGATAATCCTCGGCAATTGCCCAATGTGGGTTGAGACGTATCTAGCGCAGGCCGGCTGCGGCATCTCCGTGGTGCCTCTCGATCCCAAGCTGCGCGCGGAAGAGGTCGAGTACATCCTTGGCAACGCTGAGGCCCGCGTAGTGACCACCGACAAGGCGCATCTGCGCATGATGATGGCTCTCGCGCCGAAACTTCCTGCGCTCAAGGCGATTGTCGTTGTTGATGGCGTGATATTTGACGGTCAGAAGATCGGCGATGTCGAGGTGATTGGCATCGAAAGCCTCCGTGTTGTCGGCGGCGGCGGTTGGTTCGACGCCCACAAGCCCAAAGACGACGACGTGGCGTCCATTATATATACTTCCGGCACGACCGGCAAGCCGAAGGGGGCGATGCTCACGCATCGCAACTTCGTGACAGACCTGGAAGGCGCGATGGAGACATTCAACATCCCCATATCGGTCGATGATTCCCTCCTGGTGGTGCTTCCACTCTTCCATGCCTTCAGTTTCACTACGAACTTTGTCGTCGCCATATATGTTGGCGCGCCCATGCTGTTCGTCGAGTCTCTTCGGACCGTCGGGCGGGACATTCGTGCGCTCAGGCCCACCGCGATCATGGCCGTGCCACTGCTGGCGGAGAAACTTCATGATAAGTTGGAGGACGGCATCAAAGCGTCTGGCGCGGCTCGTTTCCTCCTGAAAATCGGGCTTCGCGGTCTTGTCTGGCACATGGTTCGGATGAAGCTCGGCGGCAGGTTGCGCTTCATCATCACCGGTGGCGCACCGTGCCCGCGTCATGTGCTTGAAGGGTTCCGGCGCATACACGTGAAGTTCGTGGAGGGTTACGGTCTGACCGAGTGCGCACCTGTCGTGTCCGTTACGGACTACGCCTCCAATAGGATAGGCACGATAGGCAGACCGTGCAAGGGCGTGGAAGTGCGCATCGCAGACAAGAACGAGAATGGCGTCGGCGAACTCCAGATCAAGGGCCCGAATGTGATGAAGGGCTATTTCCACAACGAGAAGGCCACGAAAGAAGCGTTCGACGGCGAATGGTTCGCATCTGGCGACCTGGCGTCGATGGACGAGGAGGGGTTCATCACGATCCGCGGACGCAAGAAGGCGCTGATCGTGAATCGCGAAGGCAAAAACATCTATCCTGAAGAGGTGGAAAACGTCGTCTCCAAGGAGCCGTGCGTTCAGGACATCATTGTCGTAGGCTACACGCAGGGTGGCATACCCGGCGAGCGCGTCGGCGCGATCGTCTATCCTTGTGAAGACTGGTTCGCGGAGCGCAATGGCGGCACCAAGCCGGCGTGGGAAGAGATTGAGAAAGCCACAATCCACGCGGTTCAGGAAAAGAGCGCCACTTTGGCGGACTACAAGCGCATTCGCAAGGTTGTCGTGTCGCGTGAACCCCTCGAGCGCACGTCAGTGGGCAAGGTTCGTCGTGTCACTTACAAAGGGAAGCTCGACGAGTAGCGAGGTCGCTTCGGATGGCGGATGGTCGCGTCAGCGTCCAGGAGGTTCGCCGCGTCGCGGCGCTTGTTTGGCTGGAATGGCCCGAGGCGTGTTTCCGCGCCACGGCGGATGATGTTGCGCACCTTGAAAAACTTGTCGGGGGAAAGGTCATGTGGGTCCATTCGCGCACAGACTTCGTGCGTCTCCTGCCATCCGCGACCCATGCAATAACATGGCACTTCGAGAAGGACTGGTACGGGCTCTCTCCGTCGCTCCGTGTGCTTGCCACGCCTGCGGCCGGGCGTGAGTTCATCGCATGGCGCGACGCCCCCGCAGGCGTCACAGTCCATTTCGGCGCGTTTCACGGCGCGATCATCGCGGAAAGCGTCGCAGCCTTCTGCTTGGGCTGGGCTAGAGGGTTCTTTCGCAAGCCTCCGACGACGGACGGCGGTGGCATGTGGCCGCGGACGTGGCTTGGAGACAAGTGCTTCACCGTCGCCGGGACAAAGGCCGTCATTGCCGGCTATGGCAGGATAGGAAGGGCGATCGGCGAGAAGCTTGCCGCGCTCGGCGTCAGCGTGGCCGGTTTCGGACGTGGAAATATCGCGGAAATGCCCGCCGCCATGGCTGACGCCGATTGGTTCGTCATGGCGCTGCCGGGCGATACGCAGACTGACGGCTTTCTTGACTCCGGTCGCATCGCCATGCTTCCTCGCAGGTGTGCGGTCGTGAACGTAGGCAGAGGCAACGCAATAGACGAGACGGCCCTGCGCTCCGCGTTGATGGAAGGGCGCATCGCCGCCGCCTACCTCGACGTCTTCAGGAATGAACCTACTCTGCTTTCCGGCGGGCTGGGGGATTCTTCCGGCGGCTGCGGGCTTTGGAATCAGGCAACAGCGCCGGGCAGTCTAATAGCCATGCCGCACTCTTCGGCGTTTTCCCCGGACTACGTGCGGCGATGTTTCGACGAATTGGCTTCCGCAGGTCTTCTCGCCTGATCTTTGCTCAACAGGTCCGCGCGGCAATGGCCCCCGCATTCCGCTACAGTTCGGAGAGGATGGAATCGCAGACTTCTGTGCCGCGTTCCGTGAGACGGTAGATGGGGAACTCTCCGGACAGCAATCCCTCTGCGACAAAGCCATCCAGCCTGTGGCGCCAGTGCGGGAAGCGCGTCGCATCAAGCCCATCGCGTGTCCGCAGACGGAAAAGAGTGCGCTCCTTCACGTCAAATTCCGGCGTCACTTGCTCGGTCACTTCGCCGTCGCGCGTGCGAGCCAGGCCGATTCTCCCCATTGCGCCTTCGCCCAACCCGATGTAGTCCTCGCCGCGCCATACGGACAGATTGTGGCGGCACTCTCGGCCGGGGATCGCGTAGTTGGATATTTCGTAACGCTCCAGCCCGATGTCCGCCAGGAAGCGCGAGAGGATTGCGATTCTGTTCAGCACGGTGTCGTCGTCCGGCAGCGAGATTCGGCCGTGTCGTTCAAGCGCGGCCAGCGCCGTGCCTTGTTCGAGGATGAGCGAATAAGCCGAGCAATGCGACAGACCCCATTTGGCGAGGCGAGCGTGGCGCGGCGTGAGCGCCGCCGTTTCGCCGGGATACCCGACGATCAGGTCTATGCCGACGTTGTCAAAATGCTCGCGCACGATCGCGAACGCTCTCTCCGCCTCGGCGAACGAATAGCCGCGCCCCATCGCGGAGAGGATGCCGTCGTCAAGAGATTGCACGCCCATGGAGATGCGGTTCACTCCGCCGGCTTTCAAGCTCCGCATCAGCTCCGGCGTCACATCCAGAGGGTGGAGCTCGACGGTGAACTCCGCGTCTTGCGCCGTGACGGGGCGGAGCGCATCGAAGAGCGGCGACAAGTCGCAGAGGCCGGGGGATCCGCCGCCGAAGTAGATTGTCGTCAAAGGTTCGCCGATTTTCGCCATGCACTCAGCCAGGCGACGCACGTGCTCTGCGCGGTCGGACGGCGACGAGCCTGCGCGCGAATGGAGCGCGCAGTACGTGCACTTCCGGCGACAGAACGGGAAGTGGACGTAGAGGTTCACAGGCGGGAGCGGTTGACGAAATAGACTGCGCCAACCATGCAGAGGAATGCCCAAAGGTAGTCCCAGCGCCACTTCTCGCCCATGAAGAGCAGCATGAACGGCACGAACACGGTCACGGTCACGACCTCCTGGATGATCTTCAGCTGCGCCACGTTCATGCCCGCCGATGCGCCGAGCCGGTTTGCGGGGACTGCGATCGAATACTCGACGAGCGCGATAAGCCAGCTCACGACGACTATCGCGGCGATAGGCCACGTGGAGCCGCCGGGCTTCTGCAACCGCAGATGCCAGTACCACGCGAACGTCATGAAAAGATTGCTCGCAACGAGCATCAGCACCGTCAATGCCACTCCGCCTGCTTTCATGACAACCTCCTCAATCCTTTATCTCCACGCTCACCGGGCCGTCGTTCACGAGCGCGACCTTCATGTCCGCTCCGAAGCGGCCCGTGCCGACGCGCCCGGCGCCAAGGCGTTCGCGCAGACGGGCGACGACGCGCTCGTAGAGCGGCTCTGCGACCGGACCCGGCGCGGCGTCCGAGAAGCCCGGGCGCCTTCCCCGCGACGTGTCGGCGTAAAGCGTGAACTGCGACACGACGATCACCTCTCCTCTGACGTCTTCGAGCGAAAGGTTCATCTTGCCGCTTTCGTCCTCGAAAAGCCGCACGACGCATATTCGCTCGGCGATGTAATCGGCCTCTTTTTCACCGTCGGAGTGTGTCACGCCGAGCAGCACCAAATAGCCGCGGCCGATCTGCGCGACTCTCTCGCCGTCGATCGATACGCCCGCCTCAGACACTCTCTGTATCCAGGCTTTCATCAGCCTTTGACCTCCGGGCAGCCGTCGCGGTCGTGCATCTCCCACGCCCCCCGCATGAATTTCACGGAGCGCGAGAATATCTGATCGACATTGGCGGCGGACGAGACGTCGAGGAAGTCGCGTATCTCTTCGCTTGAGAGGAAGAAGCGCGTCTTGAGGAGGTGGATGTAGGCCCTCTCTGGGTCTTCGTTCCAGAGATCGCGGAAGCACAGGTGCGTCATCCGCCACGCCTCCGCCCGCTCCACGCCAATGTCGCGCGAAGGCAGCTCCATCGCCTCTGCGCCGTCTTCGGCGTCGGCGCGCGCGCCTTCTATCGAGATTTCCCCGTGCGCGTTTGGGTCGGCTTTGAGCACGTAGCCTCGCACATAGCGCCGCAGCCATCCCTCGAAGCTTCCGCCGTCGTCGCGGTAGAGAGAGATTTTGCCGCATCCGATCATCTCCTCGTAGAGCATCCCCATCAAATCGCCGGCGGTCAGCGAGAAGCGTCGCATCATCTCCGCCGAGCGCAAGGAAAGGGATTCGGGCTCCACTACCCGTTCCCACACGAGTTTCCAGCCGGCGTCCTCGCCGGCCTTCACCAGTTCATACCATTCGTGGTCGGTCATGTCGTGCGGCGTCACATCGCCAGTATCTCGTCTCGGACGGCCTTGGGGACTAGTTCGAACTTGTCTGGCTCCATCGAATACGACGCCCTGCCCTTGGTGAGCGAACGTATCGACGTGGAGTAGCCGAAGAGCCTGGCCAGCGGCACGTGCGCGTGGACGACCTGCATGTCGCCGCGCTGTTCCATGTCCAGCACGGATCCGCGCCGCGAGTTCAGGTCGCCGAGGACTTCGCCCACCGACTCCGGCGGGGTGGTGATCTCCAGTTTCATGATCGGCTCCAGGAACTCCGGCGCGGCCTTTTCCGCCGCTTCGCGGAAGCCCATCATCGCCGCCGAGCGGAACGCCACTTCGTCCGACACTTCCGGGTCGATGACATTGGCGCCGAGCACCTCCGCGGCGATGTCGGCCATCTGGAAGCGCGCGAGCACGCCGGTCGCGATGCCGTCGGCCATGCCTTGCTCCACGCACTCTTGGAGATGCTTGTCAGGCACCGCGTTGCGGAAGTCCCTCGAAAGCGTAATCTGCCGGCCTGCGCCGCGCTCCAGCGGCTTTACGGCGATAGTGAGCTCCACGGCGTGGCGCTTGCCGCCGAGTTCGCGGTCGAACATGAACGTGGTCTGCGCCGGTTTCGTCACTGTCTCGGCGTAGCTGACCATTGGCTTGCCGGTGTTGGCTGCGCACTTGAATTCGCGCTTGAGGCGGTCCACTAGGATTTCGAGGTGGAGTTCGCCCATGCCAGAGAGGATGGTCTGGCCGGTCTCCTCGTCCTCGCGGAACTGGCACGTCGGGTCTTCTGCGGCGAGGGCCTGCATGGACGCCACGAGTTTATCCTTGTCGGCGGAGGACTTTGGCTCTATTGCCATGAACATGACGGGCTGCGGTGCGGTGATGCGCTCCAGATAGCACGGCTTCATCTCGCTGCACAGCGTGTCGCCGGTGGTGCACTCCTTCAGACCCACCACCGCGCCTATGTCGCCGGCGCGCAGTTCGTCCACCTCCTGCTGTGCGTCTGCGAAGAGGCGCACGATCTTCATTATGCGCTCGCGTTTTTTCGTGCGCGGGTTGTAGGCGTTGGCGCCTTTCTTCAGGATGCCGCCATAGACCCGGACGAAGAACAGCCTGCCGACGTAGGGGTCGGTGGAGATTTTGAAGACCAGCGACGTGAGCAGTTCGGTGTCGCTCTGTTTGCGTTCCACGCTCTCGCCGCTCTTCAGGTCGGTGGCCGTCACGCTTGGGCGGTCGAGCGGCGAAGGGAGGAATTCGACGATTGCGTCCAGCAGCGGCTGGACGCCCTTGTCGCGCAGCGAGGTGCCGCAGAGGACGGGCACGAGGCGTCCCGCCACGACCTGGCGGCGTATCGCGGGGAGCAGCTCCTCGTTGGATAGGTCGCCTTTCTCCAAGAACGCCTCCATCACCTCTTCGTCGAGATCGGCGACCTTTTCGACCAGTTCGGCGCGTGCGAGCTCCGCTTCGTCGCGCAGTTCCGCGGGGATGTCGCCCTCGGTGAACTTCTTGCCCTCGGACGCCTCGTCATAGACGATCCCTTTCATCTTCAGGAGATCGACTACGCCGACGAAACCCTCCTCGCGGCCAATAGGCAGCTCGATCGGCACGGCGTTCGCTTTCAGCTTTTCCCGCAACTGCCCCACCACGCGGCCGAAGTCCGCGCCCATGCGGTCCATTTTGTTCACGAAAGCCAGACGCGGCACGTTGTAGCGGTTGGCCTGCCGCCACACCGTCTCTGACTGCGGCTGGACTCCGCCCACGGCGCACAGCACGCACACCGCGCCGTCCAGGACGCGCAGAGAACGCTCCACTTCCATCGTGAAATCGACGTGGCCGGGCGTGTCGATTATGTTTATCGCCTTGCCTTTCCATTCGCACGAGACGGCGGCGGACTGAATGGTGATGCCGCGTTCGCGCTCCTGCACCATGAAGTCGGTGGTGGTGTTGCCGTCGTGCACGTCGCCGTGCTTGTGAATCTTCTGCGTGTAGAAGAGGATGCGCTCGGTCGTGGTCGTCTTCCCGGCGTCTATGTGGGCGACGATGCCGATGTTGCGGAGGTTGCTTAACATTTTCTTGCCTTTGCTAGTTTTGCTGCGTCTGCGGCCAGCGTCTCGATCCTCGTCCAGTCGTTGGCGGCTATCGCGTCTTTGGGCGCTATCCACGTGCCGCCGCAGCAGACGATCTCCGGCACGGCGAGATAGTCCGAGACGTTCGATAGGTTCACGCCGCCAGTCGGCATGAACCTGACGCCGGTCCAGCGGAACGCGCCGAGGAGGTCCTTGATATATTTGACGCCGCCCGCCGACTCTGCGGGGAAGAACTTTACCATTTTGCATCCGAGGGCCAGCGCCTGCGAAAGCTCCGACGCAGTGGCCACGCCCGGGCAGAACGGCATCCCCAGCGCCTTGGCCGCCCGCACTACTTCTTGATCGAAGCCCGGCGCCACGCACGCTTGGGCGCCGGCCTCGCGCGCTGCCGCCAGCTGTTCCAGACCTAGCACCGTGCCGGCGACGAGCCGTGCGCCGGGCACTTCGGACTTGATCTTGGAGATTGCTTCCGCCGCGCACTGCGTACGGAACGTCACTTCCAGGACGGGCAGTCCTCCCTTGACGAGGGCGCGCGCCAGCGGCACCGCCTTCTCGATGTCTTCAATGACTATGACGGGAATTATCCCGGCCTCTCCAAACGTTTTGATCATGTCCATAAAGCAGTTGGCAGATGATAGTTGGTGGCGCTTGCTTCTCAAACCTCTCAAACATCTTCAATTTTTAGTCACGTCTATGTCTTCGGCGTCGCCGCCGTACGGGGGAGGTGAGACCTTTGCCCGGTAGTCGCGGTATTCCCATGTGCTTTCCATGCGCGCCAACAGGTATTCGCGGTAGCCCTCCTGCCAGATCATCCACGCGATCATCATCCTCACCACCCCCCATGCTCCGCCGGTGGCGAACGCGTGCAGCCCCGATAGGCCGAGGTATATCGCCAGCGCCCGCCCCACCCACATCGCGACGAGCGTAGCCTTTTCCCGCGATAGGAACGCCCTCAGCACCGAACGGAATATGCGGCCGCCGTCCATTGGGAAGCCTGGCAGCAGGTTGAAGCCGCCGAGCATCAGGTTCATCCACGCCAGGAAGTCGGCGCAGAACCACGCCCATACGCTCTCGAACTCGACGAAGCGGAGGCAGAGGAAGCCGGCTGCGCTCAATACGAACGAGACCGCAGGCCCGGCGATCGCCGTGGCGAGCTCCTGCGACGCCTTTCGCGGCAGGCCGATAAGCGATGCGCATCCGCCCAGCAGGGAGATGGTTATGTCGCGCGTGGCGTAGCCGAACGCCCTCGCCGTCAGTGCGTGTCCCAGTTCGTGCAGCACCACTGATATCGCCAGAAGCAGCGCGGCGGTGAGGCCGAAGCCGAAGTCGTGCATCGAGCTGCAGAACATGACCAGCAGCAGCGCGAATGTGATATCAACGAAGATCGGTATGCCGAATGCCTCGCAGAGTCTGAATTTCGTCTTGAACATGGGTAATATTATACCATATTTTTGGTTTGAGAGGTTTGCGAGAGAATGATGAATTGTAGGAGTCGGCTGGATTGGTCAATAAGGAGCACCCCTTTATTATAGCACAAGTGCGCGCACGTACGCGAGCGTATACGCCGCCGTCGTCTCCGCTCCCTTGACCCTTCTGTGCAAGGTCTCGGTGGCGTAATCCGCGCCATACATGGGGATGCATATATAGGGCGGCTGGTTTCAATAGATGGGAATGCAGGTTTCAATAGATGGGAATGCAGGTTTCAATAGATGAGAATGCAGGTTTCAATAGATGAGAATGCGAGTGGCCATATATGGTTTGAGAGGTTTGAAAGGTTTGAGTGGTTTGCTTGTAATATACGTTCGTCAAATCAATCCAGCGCTCGTCGAGAAGGTCGAGCGCCTGGCTGCGGAGAACGGCCTGAAGATTTCGTTCAACGAGGCGGACTACGGAGCGGGCGAGCTGTGGGGCGCGTTCAAGGGGCGCATGGAGGCGGAAGGGCGCGACGCATTCTCCAGGGCGAGGTTCGAGCGACGCGCCGAACTCCTGGACGCGCTCGCAAAGTCGAAGCTCGCTTCAGGCGTGACGACCGACGCCGCGTCCTTCGACGCCGCGATGCGCAAGGCCGGAAGCGAGAAGTTCTCGGATTCGCGCTTCGGCGCCGCATACGGCTGCGTGGATCCCGACACCGGCAAGATATGCCTCAACCCGGCGATCGTCGATTTTGACACGCCGATACACGAATACGGCCACCTCGCCCTCTGGGCGACGAAGAAAATCAACCCGGAACTGGTCGCGCGCGGCCTGAAACTCGCGCAGCTCGAGCCGGTGTTCGACAAAATCAAGGCGGACGCCGCCTACAAAGGGCTGGGCGTGGAGAAGCAGGCGGAGGAGGCGCTTGTATTCATCATGGCCAGGAGAGGCGAAGACCTCGTCAAGGACAAAGGCGTTGGCGAGAAGATGCTCCAATGGCTGCGCGAATTCTGGGCGGAGTTCGCGGGCGCCGTCGGGATAAAGGGCATCACGAAGGAGCAGGTCGAGAAGATGACCGTCGGCCAGATCGCCGACGCCATCAACGCCGAGATGCTTTCGGGGCGCGAATTCGGCTCCGGGAAGACCGAAGGTTCTCCGGCGCCCGCAGGCGGCAGGCCGGGCGTCGAAGGTCCGGCGGCCCAAAGGCGCAAGCTGCCGCGCCGCCACATGGACGTGCTCGACTACGTGCGCGCCGTCTCCGACGCCGACCCCTCCGGCGCGCAGACCGACCTCCTCTCCCTGTGGCTCGAATCCGGCGGCAGGATATTCGACAAGATCCCCCTGCAGATCGAATCGCACTTCTCGAAGCGTGCGAAGTCCGGCGTGCGCAAGGCCAGGTCCTCCGTCGCCGACGAATTCACGGAGTCCTCCGAATTCTACAGGAACCTTTCGCGCGCCGACAGGGCGCTCCTCTTCGGCTCCGGCAAAATGGAGCACGGCGCGGTAGGCGAATCCCTCAAGAACCGCCTCGAGGCGAACGGCATAACGCGCTTCACCGCCGAGGACGGCACGGTCGATTTCGAGGCCGTGGTCGATGAGTTCTTCCGCCAGTGGGGCGATTTCGAGCGCGGCGCAAAATACATGCTCGGCAGGCAGTCCGAACGCGACCGCGCGGCGCTGGAGGAGCTCGGTTGGATCACCGACGACGCCGAGGGCGAGGCCAGATACGAGGGCGAACGCGCCTCCGCAGACCAGGGCGGGCTCAACCCCATTACGGGCTTGCCGCGCGTCGCCGACGAGTCGGGCGAAATCATGTTCCGCCGCGCAATGCAGCAAAGGCCGGAGGATTTCGACAAGGCGAACGATACCCAAATCGCAAAAATCATCGACTTCACGAGAGCGATCGATGCGCATGACACAGCGTGGAAAGACAAGCATCTGCACAAGCATTACACGCTGGCCAAAACAAGCGAATTCCTGCGCTCGCTCGGCATCAAGGGCGAAAGATTCACCATTTCTTCTGGAGGCATTCGCAGACATCACGGCAAGAATGCCGCGCATTCGATAAGCGCGGAAGAATGGCTTGGCATTTCGCATTCGCTTTCAAGCCAGACGCCTCTTGCCGTGACACGCTATCGCGGACGGGACGGCGCGAAAGAAAACGCTTTCCGCATCTGGACGCGCGCGCAAATTGCAGGCCGCATGGCCGTCGTCGGCGTCGAAGTCAAGCAAAGCGGAAGGGAACTTTTCGTAAACAAGGTTGATACCATATTCGGCGCAGAGAAGTTCAACCCGAAGAAGGAATTGCGCGTCTATCCGAAAAGCGAACAGGAGTTCCAGTCAGTTCTTGACGGGCTCAATTCCCGAAAATATCCTGAAACCCCTGCTTCGGCACAGATTATACCAAATTCCGCCGAGGCGCGTCAAGGGGGCGCGGCGGACGTGCGCTTCTCGCGCTCCGGCGTCTTCACCGGCACGGCGGCGGACTACGCGAACCGCTCGCGGCAGGGCGGCGTCGACGACGGGCCGAGCGTCAAGAAGATCGGCACCGGCGAGGGCGAGCAGGTCTACGGATGGGGGCTTTATGCCAGCGACCAGCGAGGCGTTGGGCTGACTTATGCGAACGAAGACAAAGACCGTAAATATTTCGCCAAGAAAGGAGGCAATCGAAACACTCTGGAGCGTGCTGCCGGGTCGAGACTGAAAGCGGCGTATGACCGCATTGTGAAAAATCCATATCGGCCTTTCAGCGCATCCGAACCCAGCAAGGAAGAAGTTCTGACTCTAGCCATTTCGGCTGTGAAGTATGACATTGAACACTCAAGGTCTTTACTAGCCGACAAGGTTCCGTTCTTCAAAGAAACCCTTGAAGAACTAGAAAGACACGGGATGGAATACGATCCTCCGAAAGCCTATCTCTACGAGCAGACGTTCTTCACGAACCGGGCGGAGGGCGACGAGAGCCATTTGCTGAAGTGGTACGAGGATTTGCCGAAAGAGCAAGTTGACTGGATTGCGCAGGAGTTTGCGAAGGAAGGCTTCTTTGTTGCCTCATTCTCGAAATTGAAGGGCTGGACTATCCTCGACAGAACTAGCGGCAAGAAAATATCGCTCTGGGACAAACGAGAATCGGGGGAGACTTACGAGGCTATCGCGACATTTCTTGGCTCGCCGCAGGCGGCGTCGGAGTTCCTGTACCGCGCGGGGATCGACGGCGTAAAATACCCGGTGGATTCCTACGGCGGCAAGGGAGTGAAGGACGGCGACAAGGCGGGCTGGAACTACGTGGCGTTCTCGGACGAGCACA
>CAMOIK010000053.1 GCA_946615875.1 uncultured Verrucomicrobiota bacterium
CATGGGGCGCACGGCGGCGGCGACCGCGAGATAATGGCGGAGTTCCACCGTCTGGTGACCACCGCTTCCCCGGAGCGTTTCTCCGCGATCCTCGACGCCGCCCTGGAGTCGCACAGCCTGGCTTTCGCCGCAGAGGCGGATAGACTCCGCGCCGCGAAACGCCGCTAACAGACCGCATGGCGAGGCAGATGCGGAAAAACTGCGTCTCTTTTGCGCAAATCCACTCCTACTTGGCGCGTGGCGACTTGATATGGATCGCCCCGTGCTCCATATATGGCCGATCGCGGCCCGATAGCGGAACCGCAATGGCGGAATGCACGTCATTGCACTTGTCGAACGGAAAACAAACGCGCCGCGCATTGGGCCCCCCCCCCCTTGACCGGCGTAGGCAAATATGGTATCATTAGGGGGCTTGCGCGACCTAAAGGACGCAAGTGAACCAAGACTAAGAAAAAAGCATAAATAAGGAGGAAACAACATGAGCAAGTGGGTTTGTCCAGTGTGCGGCTACGTTTACGAGGGCGAGAATCCGCCCGAGGCGTGCCCGCAGTGCGGAGTCGCCGGCACGCGCTTCACGAAACAGGCGGCGGAAGACGGTCTGGTGTTCGCGTGCGAGCATCACGTCGGAGACGGCAAGGTGGCGGACGCCGAAGTGATGGCGGGGCTGCGCGCGAACTTCGCCGGCGAATGCACGGAAGTGGGCATGTATCTCGCGATGGGCCGCGTGGCGGCTCGCGAAGGCTATCCTGAAATCGCCGAATACTGGCGCCGCGCGGCGCTGGAGGAGGCGGAGCACGCGGCCAAGTTCGCCGAGCTTCTCGGCGAGGTCGTGTTCGACTCGACCAAGAAGAACCTCGAAGTCCGCGTGGAAGCGGAGTGCGGCGCCACGCAGGGCAAGCTCGACCTCGCCAAGAGGGCGAAAGAGCTCGGCTACGACGCCATCCACGACACCGTCCACGAGATGGCGAAGGACGAGGCGCGCCACGGCAAGGCGTTCCAGGGGCTGCTGAAGCGCTACTTCAAGTAGCAGGCTGCCGACGGCCTGAAAGACTGCCGACAGGGCCATGAGGGACGCTTCCTCAACGCCGCAGGGCCGTCGGGCCGTCGCGCCATCGACGCGGGAGATCGTTCGCCTGGTGTGGCCGCTGGCGCTCGGCATGCTCAACAATGCCGTGCTCCAGTTCGTGGACCGCGCGTTTCTCGCGATGGAGTCGATGGCCAGCATCGAGGCGGTCCTTCCCGCCTCGATGCTTTCTCTCATCGTCGTCGGATTCTTCCAGTCGGTCGTGGCGTATTCCGGGACGTTCGTGGCGCAGTGCCACGGCGCGGGCGACGCGCGCGGCGCGGCGCTGTCGTATCGCGCGGGGACTCTCATAGCGCTGGCGTCCGGCGCGCTGGCGGTGGCCGTGGTGCCCGTCGGGCTGAGGATAATGCCGCTCGTCTCGGAGAATCCCGACGTGCTTTCCCGCGCCCGGACCTACTACACGCTGGTATCGTGCGGCGCGGTGGCGGTGTGCGGGCAGATCGCGGCGTCGTCGTATTTCACCGGCCGCGGGCTGACGCGACTCGTCTTCTGGGTGAATCTCGGCGGCAATCTCCTCAACATAGCGCTCGATCCACTGCTGATATTCACGTGCGGACTGGGCATGGCCGGCGCGGCCTACGCGACGGTGCTGGCGATGTTCGCGCAGTGGGCGGCGCTGGCGCTGATGGCCGCGCGCGAAGGCGGCGGCGTGGCGCGGCGTGTGCGCGCGGCGAGCGGGGAGATGCGCGCTCTCGTGCTGAGGATGCTGCGTTTCGGGGTGCCCAGCGGCGCGTATTCGGTGCTTAACGTCCTTTCTTTCACGGTGTTCGTGTTCGTGACCGGGCGGGTGGGCGACATGGAGTTCGCGGTCTCGAACGCCTGCTTCTCGGTGAACTGGCTGCTGATCGCGCCGATGGAGGGTTTCGCGATCGGCGCCTCCACGCTGGTGGCGCAGGCGCAGGGGCGCGGCGACGGCGAAGGCGCCAGGATGGCGCTGCGCCGCACGCTGGCGCTGGCGCTGGCGGTCGTGGCGCTGCTTTCGGCGGGCGCGGTCGTCTTCCACCGTCCGATACTTTCTCTTTTCGCGCCATCGGGCGCGGCGAGCGAAGACTTCCACTCGCTGGGCTTCACGCTCGTCCTCCTCATGGCTGCGTGGCAGATGTTCGACGCTGCGGACGTGGTGATTTCCGGCGCGCTGAAGGGGGCCGGCGACACGCGCTTCGTGATGTGGTGGATGGTGGCCGCGGCGTTCGGCTTCTGGCTGCCGCTAGTCTGGGCGGTCAAGATGCTCCACAACACCATGCCGGCGCTGTGGGGCACGATGGTCGCCTACGTGGTCGTGATATGCGCGGGCGAGATCGTCCGCTGGCGGCGCGGCAGATGGCGGGAGATAAAGATAATGTAGGGCGCGCAAGCGCGGAGCGGCTCACGGCGCCGCGCGCGGCCCGCGGATTTCAAAGGAAAAGGAAACGAGATCAATGACAACCTACGGCAAAATCGTCACGCTCGTGGCGGCGGCGGCTCTCGGCTGCGCCGCATACAGCCACTGGAAGCTCGTGAAGTGCGAGCATCGCATCGCGAGCATCCTCGCGCAGGACCCCGCGACCAGCGACGAGGAGGTAAAGAAGGAGATCGCGGCGGCGGCCGCGGCGGCTGCGGGCGCGCCGTCCGCCGAGTCGCCCGCCGCCGGGCCGGCGGCGCCGCAGACGCTGGCCGTCGAGAAAGTGTCGTATGACGGCGACGACGAGATAAAGCTGGTGCTCTCGCAGCGTCCCGACATGGACGTGGTGCGCGAATACGTCACCGTGGAGCCGCTGTCAAGCGGAGTGGTCTCGTTCCGCTACACCACGCCGTGGGGCGACCACCCTGCGACGGGCAACCACGTGCCCACGCTCACGATCGGCGGCGACTTCGCATACCGCACCAACGTGACGCTGCGCGTGCGCAAGGGCTTCCCCGCGCACGGCGCGACCTGCGCCGCCCTCGCCGAGGACTTCACCTACGCCTTCACCCGCAAGGACGCCGAGCCGTGCGTGGATTTCGCCGACGCCGGCCGCTATCTGCCGCCGCTCGGCGCCAGGGCGATCGCCGTGCGCAGCGTGAACGTGCCCGAGGTGGAAGTGGCCGTGCGCAATCTGCCTGCGGAGAACGCCGTATTCGCTCTCGCCCTCGAAGAGGGCGAGTATTCGCGCATCGACAAGTCGTGGGCGAGGAGCGACGCCGTGCGCGACGAGTTCTTCCGCGATCTCGCCGGCGAGCCGGTCGTGCGGACCTGCCGCACCACGAACGAGCTGAACAGGCCGGAGACCGTTGCCGTCCCCGTCGGCCTGGGCGAAGACGGCGGGAACGGACTCTACCTCGTCCGCGCAAGCATCGCCGGGAAAGAGCGCGACGACGATTCGTGGTGGAGCAAAGGCGCCAACCAGTATCGCTTCCGCCTGGTGTGCGTCAGCGATCTCGGGCTGAGCGTCCGCCGCATCGCCGACGGCTCCATGCTGGCGTGGATCAATTCGTTCGCGACCGGCCGCCCCGTGGAAGGCGCAGAGGTGCTCGTCTATTCCCCGGCCAACGTGCTGGTGGCCAAAGGACGCACCGACGCCGACGGCCTGTGCCGCCCAGACCGCATCGCCGACGGCGAGCCGTTCGCCGTGGTGGCCCGCGCCGCCGACGGTTCCGACTCCACGTTCATCGCCCTGCGAGACTCAATGAAGGTGGACGAGACACGACCGGACGGCGCCAGGCCGGACTACCTCAAGCCGGACGGGCTTGCGGCGTTCCTCTGGACGGAGCGCGGCATCTACCGCCACGGCGAACCGATGCTGCTCCACGCGCTCGTGCGCAACGGCGCCTCCGAGGCGATGCCGCCGATGCCGGTGGAAGTGCGCCTCTCCAATCCCTCCGGCAGACTGCACGCGCGCAAGACGTTCATGACCGACTCGCGCGGATCGTTCGCCACCGACGCCTTCTCCGTCGGCGATGACCAGCCGAGCGGCGCATGGACGCTTTCGCTGTGGACGCCCGGCGAGAACGGCGTGCAGATCGGCGAGCGCGCTGTCAAGGTCGAGGAGTTCGCGCCGCCGCAGATCCGCGTCCGCGCCGAGGCGCAGCCCATGCCGCCGCAGGATTTCGAGTTCGCCGTCGGCGCCGAGCATCTCTACGGCGGCGCGGCGAAGGGGCTGGCGTGCGAGGGCGCGGTGGTGTTCGAGGACGTCGATTTCGCGCCGTCCGCCTGGAAGGGCTACCGCTTCGGCAACGAAGACCGCGCGATCCGTCCGAGCTTCCGCCGTCTCGGCAAGGCGAAGCTGGACGGCGCGGGGCGTCACGTCTTCAAGGCGCCGCTCTGGGAATCGTCGGGCCTGCCCAGGGCGGCCGTCCGCGCCACTGGGCAGGGAACGGTGTTCGAGGACGGCGGCAGGCCGGCCTGCGCGCGCAAGTCCGTCGTGTGCCACTACTATCCGTTCTACATAGGCGCCACGCTCTCGCCGTGGATGGCGAGGCCCGCCATCGGCTACCCGCAGGTCGATGTGGCCTGCGTGCTGCCGGACGGCCGCCGCGTCAAGGACCCGCGCAGGCTCGCGGCGAAGATCGAGCGGGTCGATACCGTCTATGCCTACCGCAAGCGCGGCGGCGGCGACGGCGGCGACGGCTGGGCCGCGTGGGACTGCGAGAGGGTGCGGACCACCGTCGCGGACGGCATCGATCTCGCCACCGACCCGGACGGCGACACCGTCCTCACGCTCCCGGTGCGCGACTGCGGCGACTACGTGCTGACGATCAACGACCGCGAGAGCGACGCCTCCTTCGCGATGGCATTCTACCTTTCCGACGGCGGCGACGAGGGCATACGCGCACCGCTTTCGCAGCCTGCCGCCGTGACGGTGGCGCCCGACAAGGCGTTCTACCGCGTCGGCGAGACTCCACGCCTCATGGTCAAGTCGCCGTTCACGGGCGTCGCGCTCGTCACGCTCGTGCGCGACCGGCTGGTCTGGCGCGATGTCGTCGCCCTCACCAACGCCACTGCGGAGCTGACTCTGCCCGCGACCGCTACATCGTGGGCGCCGAGCGCGGATGTCGAGATTTCGGTCGTCCAGGCCGTGACGCCCGGCGACGGGCGCTTCGCCGTGCGCGCGCACGGCCAGGCGACGATCGCGGTGAGGCCGGCGGAGCGCGAGCTGCCCGTGAAGGTTGATGCGGTCGTCAGCCAGGAAGGGGACTCCGGCGCGAAGGTCAAGGTGGCGGTCTCGCTCGGCGCGGACGTCGATGGCGACGTTCGCGCGGTGGTGACACTGGTGGACGAGGGCATCAACCTGCTCACCGGCGAGAAGACGCCCGATCCTGTGGGTTTCTTCGCGCAGCCGCGCTCGGCGGCGCATCCGCTCTACGATCTCTACCATCGGCTGCTGCCGGTAGTCGATGCCGCGAAGCTCAAGGCCGGCGGCGTCAAGACCGGCGGCGGCTTCGGCGCGGAAATGCTGTCCCGCGTCAGCCCCGTGCCGACGCGGCGCTTCAAGCCGCTGGCCATGTGGCGCACCGATGTGCCGTTGCGCTTTGCGGACGGCGAAGTCCGCGGAGAGGCGGAGTTCGCGCTGCCGGAGTTCGCGGGCGAGATACGCGTGACCGCGCTCGTTTATGGCGCGACGTCGGCAGGCGCCGCCGCCGTCACGCGCAAAGTCTCGCCGAAGATAGTGGCGCAGCCTGACGCGCCGCGCTTCGCCGCGCCCGGCGACGAGTTCGCCGTGACGCTGCCCATATCGAACCGCTCCGGCGCCGACGGCGAGGCGCAGGTCGCCTACTCCCTGGAGGTCGCTGGTCCGCTGGAGATGCTGGAAGAACGCGGCGACGGCGCGATTTTGCTCGCCAAGGACGAGCTGGCCGTCCTGAACCTGCGCGTGAAGGCCACGGGGACGGGCGAGGGTGTGTTGAAGTTCCGCGTGAGCGGGCTCGGCGAGACGCACTCCAGCACCATCCTCCTGCCAGTCCGCCCAGCCGCCGCTTGGCGCGAGACCGCCGGAGTCGATGAACTCGCACCGGGCGCGACGAAGACATATGGCGCGGCGGACGCGTCGTCCCGCCGTTCCTTCGCCGTGGGCGGTTCGCGCCTGGCGGAGCTGGGCGCCGCGCTGGAATGGCTGGCCGACTATCCGCACGGCTGCCTGGAGCAGACGGCTTCGCGCATCTTCCCGCTCGTCACGGCAGGCGGCATCCTGGCGGAATGCAGGCCGGGCCTGGAGACGCGGGCGTTCGTAGAGGCGGGTGTCAGGCGCGTCGAATCCATGGTCCGCGCCAACGACTTCGTGATGTGGCCCGACTGCGGCAGCGCCCCGTGGGACCGCGAGGTCTCGCTTTACGCCGCGCACTTCCTCGTCGAGGCCGAGCGCTGCGGCTTCGCGCTGAATCCAGCCGCCAGGCCCAGGGTGATGAAGTTCCTGTCGCGCTGGGCGATGTCCACCAACGACGTGGTCTCGGCCTACGCCTGCCACACGCTCGCGCTCGCCGGACGGCCGGAGAAGGACAGGATGCTCCGCCTCTACGACAGGCGCGGCGACATCGGCGCGCTTTCGCGCTCGCGACTCGCCAGGGCGTTCACGGCAATCGACGACCGCGCCAGGGCGCGCGAACTGCTCGCCCTTTCCTCCGCCCCGCAGTCGGTCAAGGAGGCGGCGTTCTCGCTGCTGGCCATGCTCGAACTCGACCCGGAGGACGCGCGCATACCGCCGCTCGTCGTCTATCTCGCCGAGAAGCGCGACGCCGCCACGTTCTCGTGGGGGACCACGGAGTCGAACGCGCACGCGCTGCTCGCGCTCGGCGAATACTACCGCCACCGCGGCTGGAAGGGCGGCGAGCCGGCGGTGGCCAGGCACGACAACGCCGACGGCTCCGTCACGTTCGCGAACACTGGCGACTCCGTCGCGTTCGTGTCGTGGCGCAGGCTAGACGCGCCGCCGCCGGAAAGCGTCCGCCCGGAGGAGTCGGTCATCGCCATTTCGCGCCGCCTGCTCGATGCCGACGGCAATCCCGTCGATGCAGGCGCTTTGGAGCGCGGCGACCTGGTGCAGGTGGAAATCGCATTGCGCTCGGCCGAGCGCCGCATCTACTCGGATCTAGTGGTGGAAGACCTGCTGCCCGCGGCCTTCGAGCCGGTGCGCGGCGATCTCCAGGAGGGAGGGCGGCTGCCCGAGTGGGTGCTGCGCACCGATGCGCGCGACGACAGGGTGCTCGTCTATTCGCGGCGCTTCACGCTGGAGAAGGGCGAGACGGCGGTGTTCCGCCACTGCGTCCGGGTGGTCACGCCGGGAGAGTTCGTCCTTCCCGCGGCGGCGGTCGAGGCCATGTACGCCCCGGAGGTGCGCGCGTCCACTGCGGCCGGAAGAATCGCCGTCCGCGACGGCGAACGCCCGTGACCGGCACCGCAGACGCGCAAAACGCTCGCCGCAAACGCCGCAAAATATGGTATAATATGTCGAACTATGAAGCAGAGCATGGAGAGAAGCGGCGCGAAGGCGCTCGTGGAGTCGTTGGAGAAGGCGGGTGTGGAGGTGCTGTTCGGCTATCCGGGCGGGCAGGCGCTTGATATTTTCAACCAGTTGACGGGCGCGAAGTTCCCGTTCGTGCTTGGCCGGCACGAGCAGGGATGCGTCCACATGGCGGATGGCTACGCGCGCTCGACGGGCAAGCCGGGCGTCTGCCTCGTCACTTCCGGGCCCGGCGCCACCAACACCGTCACTGGCCTGGCGACGGCGAACATCGACGGCATCCCGCTAATCGTCATCACCGGCCAGGTGCCTATGTCGCTGATCGGGACGGACGCGTTCCAGGAGGCCGACACGACAGGCGTGACGAGGGCGGTGTCCAAGCACAACTTCCTGGTGCATTCCGCCGACGAAATCCCCGAGACCGTGGCGCAGGCCTTCTACATCGCCACCCACGGCAAGCCGGGCCCGGTCGTCATCGACATACCGAAGAACTGCCAGCAGGCTATGACGGCGGCGCAGTATCCAGAGCGCGTCTCCCTGCGCGCATACCACCCCGAAAGCGCGGCCACGAGTTCGCAGATGACGCGCCTGGCAAAGCTCATCAACGAGGCGCAGAGGCCCGTGATATACGCCGGCGGCGGCGTAATCGCGTCCGGCGCCGCCTCCGACGTGGCGGTGCTGGCGCACAAGGCCGACATCCCCGTCGCGACCACGCTGATGGGTCTGGGCGCGTTTGACGAGCACGACCCGCTTTCACTGCGCATGGCCGGAATGCACGGCACTCCGGCCGCCAACTGGGCGATGAACGATGCCGACCTGATCGTCGCGCTTGGCGTGCGCTTCTCGGACCGCGTCACGGGCAAGATTTCGCAGTACGCGCCGAAGGCGAAGATCGTGCACGTCGATTGCGACCCGGCGTCGATAGGCAAAAACGTGTCCGTCTCGCTGGGTATCGTGGCCGACGTCAAGGACGTGCTCACCACCGTCGGCTCGCGCGTGAAGCCGGCGAAGCACGAGGCGTGGCGCGCGAAGATAGACGGCTGGAAGAAGAGTCATCCAGTGGCGTGGCGGCAGATGCACCCCGGCGTCATCATGCCGCAGGCGGTGATGGAGGCCGTGGACAAGGCCACGCACGGCCGCGCCGTGATCGTGACTGACGTCGGCCAGCACCAGATGTGGGCCGCCCAGCACTTCCGCCACTCCATACCCAGGCATTTCCTCACCTCCGGCGGCATGGGCACCATGGGCTTCGGCATACCCGCCGCGATCGGCGCGGCGATCGCCAGACCCGACCACGCGACGGTGGCGATCTGCGGAGACGGCGGCGCGCAGATGACTTTCGAGGAAGTCGTGGTGGCGGTGGAGCACAAGCTGCCCGTGACGTTCGTGGTGGTCAACAACGGCTGCCTGGGAATGGTCCGCCAGTGGCAGGAGCTCTTCTACGGCAAGAACTATTCCGGCTCGATCCTCACCGTGAAGGACAGGCCCGCCAACGAGCAGCTGGAGCAGGATCTCGCCTGCGACTACCTGCCGGACTTCGTGAAGCTCGCGCAGGCACACGGCGCGGACGCCGTCCGCGTCATCGACCCCGCCAAACTGGACGACGCGATCGCGAAGGCCGTGCGCTCGCCCAGGACCACGGTGGTCGAGGTCATCGTCGAGCCGAGGGCGAACGTCTATCCTATGATACCGGCGGGCAAGCCCGTCAGCGAAATGGTGTTCAAGTAGATGGCTGTAGGCAGTGGGTAGATGGCATATTGGCGGAGCGCGGACAAACCTTCCAGGCCTCTCAAATCCCACTGCCGCCCGAACCTTTCAAACCACTAAGACCTTTCAAACCTCCCAATCAAACCTTTAAAACTTCTCTTTCAAATGAACGAGCAGATACACAGGCTGAATTGCTACGTGGAAAACAAGCCGGGAGTGCTGGCGCGGATAGTCGGGCTGATTTCGGGGCGCGGCTACAACATACAGACTTTGAACGTCGGGCCGACCGAGGACGGCACTGTCTCGCGGATGCGCATAGACGTGCTTGGGTCCGACCGCGTGGTGGAGCAGATCATGCTCCAGCTGCGCAACCAGGTCAACGTGATAGAGGTCACCTCTCGCAGAGGGAAGCGGTAGGAGGAGGCCGATGATCCTGGCGCCATTGAGGGGAGTGACTACGCGGTGTTTCCGCCAGACCTTCGCGGAGGAAATCGCGCAGGCCGGCTTCACCGAGGCCGTCACTCCCTTCATATCCGCCGTCGGCGGCTTCGATCCGTTGAAAGACCGGGAACTCCGCGCCGCCGCGGCGGATGGCGCGGAGCGCGTCTCGGTGACGCCGCAGTTCATAGGCAAGGACCCTGCGGCGTTGAAGGCGGCGCTGGAGCGCGTTAAGGACGCTGGGTTCGCCACCGCCGACCTGAACTGCGGCTGCCCGTTCCCCATGGTGCGCAACAAGGGGCGCGGCAGCGGGCTGCTGCACACGCCCGACGTGCTGCGGCGGATGCTGGAGGCCGGTTGCGAGGCGATGGGCGGCGGAGCCTTCTCCGTCAAGGCGCGGCTCGGCATAGATCGCGGCGACGAGCTTCTCGCGCTGATGCCGCTCTTCAACGTCTTTCCGTTGCGCCGCCTCGTGGTGCACGCTAGGACCGCCCGCCAGATGTATGCCGGCGAGCCCGACCGCGCCGCGTTCGACGCCGTGGCCGCCGCGGCCGACATGCCCGTGATCTACAACGGCGACGCTCCTCTTTCCGGCGGAGACGTGATGGTGGGGCGCGCTTTCATCCGCTGGCTTGGCGAGCGCGACGACTCCACCGTCCTGCTGGACCGTTACGTGGATGCTTCGCTGGAGGAACTGGGGGCGGAGCGCCCGGTGGTCGGGCGCATCAAAGAGCTGGTCGCATACTGGCGCGAGATACCCCGCTGGAAGCGCCTGTGGCCCGTCGTGAAGATTTCCCGCAACATCCGAGAACTAAGGTCGTGGTAGCGCCAGGCCAAGCAAGGCCGGTCGCAGACCGCAAATATCAAACTCCGAAACGAGACAGACAATACCATGAACAAGAACATAGTGTGCATCGGCGCCGGATACATAGGCGGCCCGACAATGGCGGTGATCGCCAAGATGAACCCCGACCGCAAGGTCATAGTCGTTGACATCAGCGCCGAGCGCATAGCGGCCTGGAACTCGCCGGACTACGCGCTGCCCATCTACGAACCGGGTCTCGTGGACGTGGTGAAGGAGGTGCGAGGACGCAACCTCTTCTTCTCTACCGACATAGAGGGCGCTGTCAAGGAGTGCGACATCATCTTCGTCGGCGTCAATACCCCAACGAAGATGTTCGGGCGAGGGAGGGGGCGCGCCAGCGATCTGCAGTTCTGGGAGGCCACCGCGCGTGAAATCAAGTCGTTCGCGGAGTGCGACAAGATAGTGATAGAGAAGTCCACGCTCCCCGTGCGCACCGCCGCCGCGATGGAGGCGATACTCAACGACCACGCCGAGCACACCTTCACCGTCCTGTCCAACCCTGAGTTCCTTGCGGAGGGCACCGCGATAAAGGATCTGCTCGAGCCGGACCGCGTGCTCATCGGCGGCCCTCAGACCGACGCCGGGAAGGCGGCGCTGGCGGAAGCCGTGGAGATATACGCGACGTGGGTGCCGCGCGAGCGCATCCTCACCACCAACGTCTGGTCCGCCGAGCTGACCAAGCTCGCCGCCAACGCTTTCCTTGCGCAGCGCGTCTCTTCGATCAACGCGATCGCCGGGCTGTGCGAGGCTACGGGCGCCGACGTCGACGAGGTCGCGCGCGTCATCGGCGCGGACAAGCGCATCGGTCCGAAGTTTCTGAAGGCGGGGCCGGGCTTTGGCGGCTCCTGCTTCAAGAAGGACGTGCTCAACCTGGTCTATCTCTGCGAGACGTTCGGGCTGCACACCGCCGCCGAGTACTGGTCCGGCGTGATCCGCATGAACGACCACCAGCAGGAGCGAATCGTCAGCCGTCTCTTCCGGGAGATGTTCAATACGCTCGCCAACAAGAAGATCGCACTCTTCGGCTTCGCGTTCAAAGCCGACACGGGCGACACCCGCGAGACCCCGGCCGGCACCGTCGCGCGCCTCCTGGCGGAGGAGCACGTGCGCATCTCAATCACCGACCCCAAGGCGCTGGACAACGCCAGGCGTGATCTCGCCGACCTCGAAGGCGTCGCCTACGAGCCGGACGAATACAAGGCGGCGCAGGATGCCGACGCCGTGGTCCTCATGACCGACTGGCGCCACTACCCGTCGCTGGACTGGCGCAGGATATTCGCGGCGATGCGCAAGCCCGCGCTCGTCTTCGACACGCGCAACTGCCTCGACGCCGCCGCGCTGCGCGAGATCGGCTTCAAGGTGCTGAACATCGGCAAGTGATGGCGGACTTCGCCGCTTCGGCGCAAAATATGCTATAATACCTATTCTTCACAAGGCATCCCACAAGGAGCGACATGGAAACAACAGAAGAAATGAGAAGGCATTCGGCGGCGCATCTCGTTGCGCGCGCCATAATGAACATTTTCGACGACGTGCAAATCGACATCGGCCCGA
>CAMOIK010000054.1 GCA_946615875.1 uncultured Verrucomicrobiota bacterium
CTTTTCATCTTGCGCCGCGAATTATACCATAAATCGCCCTTCCTCCGCAAGTATGCGCAATGATTTTTTTGCGCTTTCGCGGCTTTCGCGGCGGGGAGCCGGGTTCAATGCGCGTCCAGCCAGTTGTCGGCACAGCCGATGGATACGTCGAGGGGGACGCCGAAGTCGTATGCGCCCGACATCTCGCGGCGGATGATTTCGCCCAGCGTCTGGGCTTCGTCCTTCGGACAGTCGAAAAGGAGTTCGTCGTGTATCTGCAGCACCATCCTGGCGCGCAGCCCCGCCGCCCTCACGGCGCGATCGACATTGACCATGGCGAGCTTGACGAGATCGGCGGCGCTGCCCTGGATGGGGGTGTTGATGGCGTCGCGCTCGGCGGCCTGGCGGGCGGTGGCGTTGCGCGAGTTGATGTCGCGCAGGGTCCGGCGGCGGCCGAGGACGGTCCTGGCGAAACCTTCGCGCCTTGCGTCCTCTACGGCCTTGGCCATGAAGCCCCTGATTTTCGGATAGAGGCGGAAGTACGTGTCGATGAGCGCGGCGGCCTCCTTGCGCGATATCTTGAGGCGCTGCGAGAGGCCGAAGGCCGAAATTCCGTAGATGATGCCGAAATTGACCATCTTGCAGCAGGAGCGCTGCTCCGGCGTGACGAGCGCGGGCATCACGCCATACACCCTCGCGGCGGTGTCGCGGTGGATGTCCTCGCCGTCGCGGAAGGCCGCGAGCATCGCCTCGTCGCCGGAAAGCGCGGCCATGATGCGCAGCTCTATCTGCGAATAGTCGGCGGAGACGAGCACGTGCGAGGCGTCGCGGGCGATGAACGCCTTGCGTATCGTGCGGCCGCGCTCGGTGCGCACGGGGATGTTCTGGAGATTGGGGTCGGACGAGGACAGCCGGCCGGTCTCCGTGAAAGCCTGCGCGAACGTGGTGTGGACGCGGGAATCCTCGTCGATGAGCGTCGGGAGCTTGTCCACGTAGGTCGCCTTGAGCTTGGCGCAGGCGCGGTATTCGATGATCTGCTTCACGACCGGATGCGCATTGACAAGGCGCGAAAGGACCTTCTCGTCGGTCGACCAGTGCCCGGTGGACGTCTTTTTCGTCACGGAAGCATCCAGCCCCAGCTTGTCGAACAGCAGGCCGCCGAGCTGGCGCGGGCTGTCCGGGTTGAAGCCCGGGCCGGCGTAGGCTTTGATGGACTGGAGGAATGAAAGTATCTCGCGGTCGAGTTCGCGCCCGTATTCCTTCAGCGCGGCGACGTCGATCTTTATGCCCTCGCGCTCCATGTCGATGAGAATCTTGACGAGCGGCTCCTCGCCGCGCTCGAGCGCCTCCAACGCGCCCGCCTGCGCCACCATGGGGCGCAGGACGTCGTCCAGGCGCAGCGCGACCTCCGCGTCCTCCGCGGCGTAGTCGCAGACCTCCTCGGGCTTGAGCGCGGCCATTGAAAGCTGCTCCTTGCCGCGTTCGCGCTCGCCTATGAGCGCGGTTATGGGGATTGGGCTGTAGGAAAGATATTGCTCGGCGAGCGCGTCCATGCCGTGCCTGGCGGCGGCGTCGAGGCAGTAGTGCTCCAGCATGGTGTCGCGCGGGACCGACGCGAAGCCGATGCCGTAGCGCAGCAGGACGGCGCGGTCGAACTTGACGTTGTGGCCGACGAAAGTCTTGGAGGGGTCGGCGAAGAGCGGGCGGAAGATGTCGATCAAGTCGCCCGTGACGTACCACGCGGCGACGGGGGAGCCTTCGCCCGCCGTGCGCGCGGCGAAGGAGAAGCCGACGAGCTTGCAGAAGTGCGCGTCGGTGGAGGGATGCCCGTCGGCTGCGGCCGTCTCGGTGTCGAACGCTATGCGCTCTGCGGCCATGAGAACGGCGAGCAGCGCCTTCGCCTCGTCCTCGCTCTTCACGAGCGAATAGGCGTGGGCGCGCGTCGCGATGGTCTCGCACTGCGTCTGCCGCGCCGGCGCCGCGGCGCCCGCCGCCTCCGCCTGCCTGGACACGCCGAACTCCTTGGCGAGCCGGTTCAGCTCGAACTTCTCGCAGACGGCGGCGAGCTTCTCTTCGTCCACGCCGTCGCGGCGGTAGGCCTCCCAGTCGGGATCGATGGGCACGTCGGTGCGGATGGCGGAAAGGAAGCGCGACAGGCGCGCGTCCTCGGCGCCCGCGACGATCTTCTCGGCGAGCTTTCCCTTGATGGACGATGCGTTCGCGATGACGCCCTCCAGCGAGCCGAAGCGCGCGAGCAGGTCGATGGCGGTCTTCTCGCCCACGCCGCGCACGCCGGGTATGTTGTCCGAAGCGTCGCCGGCCAGCGCAAGGAAGTCGATCATCTGCGAAGGCGACGAGAGGCTCCAGTGCTCGCACACTCCCGCCTCGTCGTAGATCTCCGCCGCGTCGCCTGCGCGGCCCGGACGGTATAGGCGCACGCCCTGGCGCACCAGCTGCGCGGCGTCCTTGTCGGGCGTGGCGACGAACACGTCGAAGCCAGCCGCCGCGCCCTTCGCCGCCAGAGTGCCCATCACGTCGTCCGCCTCGAAACCCTCGACGCGCACCACGGGGATCTTCAGCGCCTCGGCCAGCTCGAACGCGTAGGGTATGCTGGCGGCAAGGTCCTCCGGCATCTTCTGCCTCTGCGCCTTGTAGGCGGGATACGCCTCGTGGCGGAACGTCGGGCCGACGGGGTCCATCGCCAGCACGACATGGCTCGGCGACTCCTTGCGAATGATGGCCTGGAGGCCGTTTGCCAGCCCAAGCAGGGCGGAAGTGTTGATGCCGGCGGCGGTGATCCTGGGGTTGCGCAGAAACACGAAGTGGCCGCGGTAAAGGAACGGCATCATGTCGATGATGAAGAGTTTTCCCATGGCGCTGTGGTTGCTTGTGTGGTTTGGGGCGGCGGCCGGCCCGGCGCTGGGCAGCGCCTCAGCAGCCGGCGGAGAGAAAATCATAGGCGCCCGCGACGCGCATGGATTCGTCGTCCGCCGTCACGTAGGCTACCGTGTAGGCGGCGCCGCCGGGCGCAACCGTCACTACGACGTGACCCGCGTCCAGCGCCTCCGGCGCGATGTCGCGCGTGAACGCCTTGCCGCGGCTGGCGTAGCGGCGCTCCGGCGAGAACACGCCGGGCGCGACGAGACGCGGCCCGGGGTATGCCGCGCGGTCGGCCAGCCTGGCGAGGACGTCGTCCGTGATGTGCAGCTGGTCCCACACCGACGCCGTCCAGACGCGGGCGCGCAGCGCGGCGACGAGCTCCTGCGGCATGGAGTGGTGGCCGTGGTGGTTCACCTTCGCCACGTCCACCGGATCCAGTTCCTTCGCAAGTTCCTTCTCGATGTTGCACTTCGTGCCGTCGGGGCGGGTGAAGGAGTCGCTGAAGTCGCCCGCCGCGTAGAGCCGGAACGGGCCGTACTTCGCCAGCAGGCCGAGGCTCATGCCGTTCTCGTTAAGGCGGCGCACGCCGTGCATATCCTCGTAGAGGTCGCGCACGGTGCCGTCGCGGCGCAGTATCCTGCCGTTCCCGGCGATGTTCACGACGCTGAAGCCGTCCGTCGCCGCGCCGCCGCGCAGCTGGGCTATCTGGTCGACGGCGCCCACCTCGAAGCGGCGCAGCTGCGTGCCGTCGCGCTCGGCCAGATACGCCAGGGCCTTGCGGACGTGCGGGAACGAGCGGCTGTCGCACAGGCCGTTGGGGATCGGCTCTGCGAAGTCGGGCCAGCCGCGGTCGAATGCGTAGCGGAAACGCAGCGTGTCCGCCGCCTGCAGGAAGCCGCTGACGGACAGCGTCTCGCCGTTCCAATCGCGCGTGCCCGCGCCCCACCCTTCCATGCCGGCGTGGTCCGAGTGGTGGTGGGTTATCATCAGGTAGTCCACGTCGCGCTTCGCCGGATTGACCCGCTCCACGTAGCGGGCGATCCACTCCGGCGCGGTCCTGTTGCCGTCGGGCAGTATCCACAACGCCTTCTTGCCGCGCTTCCACGCGGGGTGGTCGCCGCAGTCCAGCAGCATCGTCGTGCCGTCCGGCATGATCCAGAAGAGGCTCTCGCAGACGCCCGTGTAGATGAAGTGCACCTGGAACTCGCCTGGCTTCCACGGCGGCAGCGCCTTTCCCGCCAGCGGATGCGACCGCCCCGAACGCCCGCCTGCCGCTCCTTGCGGCGCGGAAGACGCCGCAGCGGCATCGTCCGCACCCAGCGCCGCGCCGCCGCGCCCGAACCCCGCCGCCGCCGCCAGCGCCGCCAGACGCCGTATGAAATCTCGCCGTGTCATCGCTCTCCTTTCCCCTTTGCCGACACCGCCTATTATACCATATTTTCGCTGTCCGCGCCTCGTGCTTTTCCCCTCGCTCCGGCCGCCGCGCATTCGCCGCCGCCCCGAGACGGCGCAAAGACTCACGGCGGAATGCGCAAGGGAGGCGCGGTTTTCCGCATTGCGCGGTCTGCGGGTCATGCTATGAGGGAATCCAGCTGGATGCCGCGAAGTGCGAGGAGTTTTGCGGGGTGGCGCGCGATTTCCTCGCCATAAACTAGCAGGACGGCGAAGGAATGCTTGCACGGGTTCGCGTAGTCCGGGCATGAGCATGAAGTGGTCATGTCATAGACGCCGGCGGCGAGCTTGCCGCCTGGGAAAAGATCGCACCCTTCGTCTCGGAAGAATCCTTCGACTTCCGTCGGGAGTTCGTCGGCCATCATGCGGGCTACGAGCATCGGCTCGGCCCTAAGGCGGGCGGCAATACGCTCCAGCACGTCGGCGGCGGGCTGGCGAAAGGCGATTTCCACCCTGTAGGGATCGGGGCGCACGCCCAGCACGTCGGCCTCGATGCGGCCTGGCAGCTCAGCGATGCGAACGACCTGCCCGGCGATCGCGTAAGCCCTGCCGCGCCCGAACCTGCCGCCGAGAGTCTTGGCGGATACGGCGTCCAGCCAGCGCTTGGCCCACCAGGCGCGAGAGGCCGTGCCGCGCGGATCCTGCAGACGTATTCCGGCGGCGTAGCGCGGCTTTCGCGGCGGATACTGCTTCTTTTTGCTCACTTGCCCCTCCTGCGCAGGAAGGCGGCCACCGCGCTGGTTGCGAGATTGGGCGCGAGCGTGGCGGCAAAGGCGATCGCGGCCTGTCGGAAGTGCATCTCCGGCTCGGCAAGTATGCCCAGGCAGTAGAACGGAGTGGAGTTCAGATCGACGGCGTCGCCGTCGAAGCCCATGTAAGGCGCGACTGTCTGGAGAAAGAGGAAGATCCCGACCGCGAGAAGCGGCACTACGACCGGCGGGAAACGGCGGCTGAAGAATATCCTCCACGCCCAGCGCGTGAGCAGCAGCACGGCGAAGAAATACATCAGGAACGTCGCCACGCTCCACGCCCCGGGCCCGTTCCGCACGGGCATCAGCCAGCCGGCCGCCACGAAACGCGCCACCGCCGCCGCCAGCGCGCCGACGAGGCAAGCGAACGCAAAGCCGTTGACCGCCCCGGACGAGAGCGGGAACCAGAGGACGCGCAGCGCCGCGCGGCGCGGCCGCGACGCCACCATCCGCCGCGAATAGCCCAGCGGCTGCGCCATGGAATATATTGCCAGCGCCAGTGAGCAGACGACGGACGAGACCAGCCACACCGCCAGCGCGCCATCGTCGCGCGTGGCCAGCGCGAAGACGAGCCAGCCGACGGCGGCGACGGCGATCGTAACGCGCAGGGAGGCGTCGCGCTCCATCACCGCCGGCGCGAAGAACGAAATCGCAAAGCCGCGCAGTATCGCGCAGGCCGTCGCCGACAGGGCGACCACGCGCCAGAACGCGCCCTCGCCGCCGACCACCGACTCGGGCAGACTGGCGAACGCCAGCCCCACCACGACGGCCATGAAGACGACGTAGAGGCAGCGCCGCACGATCCTCGGCAGCTTCATCGCCGCCAGCGCCAGCGCCACATGCGTCGCCACGCACGAGGCGCAGAGCGTGAGGACCAGTTCGCGCAGCATGCTCACGAACGTTATGCCGTGCATCAGATGGGCGAGCACCCCGAACGGCAGCGCGGCGGTGGAGAAGAGGGCCATCAGGGCGAAGGCGCCGCGCAGCTTGCCGTCGATCACCTCGGAAGGCGGCAGGGCCGTGAGCATGGTGAAATCCACGCGCTCCTTCGAACTGCCCCTCTCGCGGTCCAGAAACGAGAACACCTCGCTTGGCAGCACCACGCAGAGCATCAGCTCCAGCAGACCGTTGATGCCGGCGAACATCATTTCGCCGGTGTCCTGCCGCATTCCGGCGAACACCGGCACGGCGTAGGCTATAGCCAGCGCCACGAAGAGGAACGCGACCAGCGAGACCGCTATCGACTTGGTGCGCGTGAGCTGGCGCAGCTCCTTCAAGGTAAAAGCGTTTATCGTCATGCCTGCTCCGTCTCGCTGCGCGTGAACTCCATGAAAACGCTCTCCAGGTCCATGCCCTTGATGTCTCCCGAAAGGCTTTTGGCCAGGCGGCCGCGCTCGATGATCATGCAGCCCGTGCAAATCTCCGCCAAATCGGCGAGGATGTGGCTGGAGATCAGCACCGCCTTGCCCTCCGCCGCCAGGCGCCGCACGTAGGCGCGGAACTCGATGCGCGCCCTCGGATCGAGGCCGTTCGCCGGCTCGTCCATGATGAGCAGCTCCGGGTCGTGGACGATGGCGCGCGCCAGCGAAACGCGCTGCTTCATGCCGCGCGAAAGGCCGCTGATCTCCCTGTCGCGTATCTGCGCCACGTTCACGAACTCTTCCACCTCCCGCACGCGGCGTTCCAGCTTAGCGCCCGTAAGGCCGTGGGCGCGCGCGAAGAAGTCGATGTATTCGTGCGCCGACATGTCGCTCTGGCTCGGTATGTAGTCCGGCATGAACCCGATTGCCCTGCGTGCGTAGTCTGGATAGTCTATCACCGATCTGCCGTCGATGAGCACGTCGCCCGCGGTGGGCTCGTCCAGCGTGGCCATTATGTTCATGGTGGTGGTCTTGCCGGAACCGTTCGGGCCGACAAAGCCGACCACCTCCCCTTCGCGCAGGGAGAACGACAGGCCGTCCACGGCGGTCAGCGAACCGTATCGCTTGGTCAGGTTGCGCACTTCCACGGTCATTGCGCGCCCCTCCTTTCCTCGGTGGCGATCACGACGTGCTCCTGCAGCCTCCCCGACAGGGGGATCGGCGGGGCGGACGGCGCGTCGGCGATGTCCCGCACGGTGACGGTGCGGAACACGACCGGCCACAACGTCGGCGCCCAGCCGTCGCGGAACACGAATTCGTCGCCTGTGTAGATCACGGTGCCTCCGCAGCGCGTCGGGTCGCCGCTCATGTATTCCACCGTGCTGTGGCGGGCGTCCAGGCGGATGTCGTCGCGCAGCGTGAACGGGGCGATCACGACATGGTCGCATATGGTCACCGCCTTGCCTGCCTTCTCGTCGCGGATGGTGTGCACGAACTGGCGCAACTCTGGGTATATGCCCTTCGCGCACACGATGACGCCCGTCACCACGATGGAGAACGCGACCGCCAGCGACGGAAATATCCACAGGAGGCTGAGGCGGCTGTTGCGCCTGGCCAGCGTGACCACCAGCACCGGGCCGCCGAGGATGCAGAAGGCCAGCAGCACGAGAAGGATCGCGGAAAACGGCGTCTCGCTGCGCAGCGCGGCCACCGCGTCGCTCGCCTTCACGTCGCATTCGAGCGGGGACGTGGCGAGCGAGCGCCTGTCCATGGCGGAGACCAGCGCCTTGGCCAGCGCGTCCAGCCCCGGCGCGGCGGCGTCGAGTGCGAACACCTTGCCGAGCCCGTAGTTGCCGGGCGCGAGCGGCGGGTTTTCCATGCCGACGGTGGCGAGGATGCCGCCGCCCGCCACCCAGTCCGGCAGAATCGCCTTGAACGTCTCCGGCATGCCTGGCCAATCCGCGGCGGCGATGGCGACCATGTCGTAGCCGCTCATGTCCTGCCAGCGGCGGAAGCGGGAAAAGTCGGGCGTCTCGACCAGCGTCGCGCCCGCGCGGACAACCGGCGCCGGCCTTGCGAAGCGCGCGCGCAGCCGCTTGTCGCAAGCTTCCGCGAAGCCGATGCCGGCCGCGCCGTCCGACACCGCCAGCCTGAGCGGCGCCGGAGCCGGAGCGCGCGCCATGTCGTCGGCCACCACGCATCCCGAGGGATTAAACAGCGAGCGCAGAGGCCCGGAGAACGAGTAGTCGTCGCCGGAATAGCCGAGAAGCGCCAGCGCCGACGTATCGCGCGCCGCGCCGGACACGTCCTCCACCACGATGCGGCCGGCGATCAGCGCGAGCCTCCCGACCATCGGCACGGGGATGTCGCAGACGGCCTCCTCGCCAGGCGCGAGATCCAGCGCCGCGTGGATGCGGACGGTCTTCTGCGCGCCGCGAGCCGCGCCGTCAATGACCCCGAGCGGGATGGTTACGCTCGCGGACTGGTCGTAGTCGCGCAAGTTGTCCATGCGCAGGCGCAGCGTGGCGTTGCCGTGCGAGAACGCCAGCGTCGCATCCCGCCATTCGCGGGAGACGTCCGCCCCCTCCTCGCGAGCATTCACGTAAACACGCTCGGGCGCGATGCGCACTCCGCCGCCGGTGACGATCTCGTTCGCGGCGCCGCGGGCCGCGAAGGCGGCCATGACGGCCGCGGCGGACAATATGGCCCCGCGCTTCACTTCTCGCCCCTCCAGCGATGCGAGAACGCGCCCTTCGCGTGCTCGGCGTCGATTTCGCCCACCATGCCTATCTCCCTTATGCCTGGCGTATCCATGACCATCGCCCCCGACGGAAGCATCACGAGTTCGCGGCTGGTAGTCGTGTGCCGTCCTTTGCCGCTCCATTCCTGCACTTCCTGGACGGCCATCCACTCCTCTCCGGCGAGCGCGTTCACGAGCGACGACTTCCCCACGCCGGAAAGACCGATCAGCGCCACCGTCCTGCCCGGCCGCGCGTGGCGGCGCACGCCGTCCATCCCCGCGCCGGTGCGCGACGAGACCGCCAGGAACTCCGCTTCGTCGCCGCGCAATCCGTGGCGTTCGAGGAACTCCGGCAGCGAGAAGTCTTCCGCCAGATCGATCTTGGTGAGCACCGCCACCGCCTTCGCGTCCCCCATGTCTCCGGCCAGCGCGAGATACCGTTCCAGCCGCGGCGCCGAGAAGTTATCGACCGCCGACATCATGAAGAAGACCGTGTCGAAGTTTACTGCGAGGGTCTGCTCCTTTCGGCGGGAAGTCGGGTCGCGGCGCACCAGCCGCGAATAACGCGGCAGCACCTCGGTGATCATGCTCTCGCCGCTGGGATTGTGGATGTAGCGCACGAAATCGCCCGTCATGGGCTTGGGCGCGCCTTCGTCCAGGAACGCGCTCTTCTTCTTGCGCGCCAGGATCTCCCCTTCCGCCTCGTCGCACACGATGTGGTAGTAATCGCCGTGGCCGCTCACCACGCGCGCCTGCGGCAGACGCGGCGCGCCGGCGTTGCGCTCCATCCACGCCCCAAGCCCCCACCGGCCCAGCCTGGCGCCCGGCGCCTCCACTCTGGATACTGCGCTATCCACTGCGTTGCACTCCCGAGCCTCTGCGCTCACTCCTCGAATATGTAGTCCTTGGACACGGTGATCTTCGCCTTGCCGCGAATGTCGCCGGCGGACGCGGCGACTATCAGCACGTATTCTCCCGCGTCCAGGCGGAAGCGGCAGAGGAAATCGTCCCAGTATGCGAAGTCGCTCGGCTTGACCTTCAAGGCGAGCGTCTCCTGTTCGCCCGGCTGGAGCAGGCGCGTCTTGGCGAACGCCTTGAGTTCCTTGACCGGGCGCTCCTGCCTGGCGTTGGGGTAGGCGGCGTATATCTGCACGGTCTCCTTCCCCGCGAACGCGCCGATGTTCTTCACCGGCAGGGAGATCGACCAGCTGTCGCCGTCGCCGAACTTCGCCACCTCCGCGTTGTCCATGTCGTAGAGAAACCTCGTGTAGGAAAGACCGTGGCCGAAGGGGAAGAGCGGCGAGACCGACTTCTTGTCGTACCACCGGTAGCCGTCGTAAAGCCCCTCGGCGCGCAGACGCCGCTCCTCGGCGTCGTCGCCCGGACTCGCCGCCGGGGAGAGTTCCAGCCTGATCGGCCACGTGAAGGCGAGCTTGCCGGACGGCGCTACGTCGCCGAAGAGGACGTTGGCCAGGGCCCTGCCCGCCTCGTGGCCGAGATACGGCAGATGCAGCAGCGCAGGGCATTCGTCCGCCCACGGCATCTCCACGGGGCCGGCGGAGCGGCACACCACCACGACCTTCGGCGACTTCCAGGAAAGCACTTCCTCGATCGCGGCGTTGTGGCCCGGCGGCAGGCGCAGGTCCGGGCGGTCCGCGCCCGCGCCCTCCATGGCCGCGCCGGCGCCCGCCTTCGTGCCGGTGAAGACCAGCACGGCGTCCGCCTTCTCGATCGCGGCGCGGAGCTTCTCGAAGCGGGCGACCTCCGAAGGAAGCAGCCACGAGCAACGCATCCTGTGCTCGCCCTCTCCGCCGGTGTAGATCACCGAAATCTCGTAGGCCTCCCCCTCGTTCAGCGTCGCCCTGCATTCCAGCGAACCGCCGCCGGAGCTGCGCCCTATCTCCCTGCCGTCGATCAGCACCGCCGCGCCGGCGTTCGCGTCGAAGCGGCAGCGCATGGCGTGCTCGCCCGTCTCGCGGGCCGTGAAACGCGCCGTCCAGCGGACGCAGAAGACGGAGGCGTTCATGCCGTCCAGCGGCACCTTCGAGCCAAACGCGAAGCCCGGCCTCGCGGCCTCCTCGGTCTTGACGGCCATCTCCTGCGGCTCTTTCACGTTGTCGAACCACTCCGTCTGCCAGACTGCGTTGGAGAATATTCCGGGATGTCCGGCCAGCGGCATCTTTTCTATCGCGACGCCCTTGCCGGAGAAACGCTCCTCGAGCCCGCGGAGCGCGGTGCCCTCGCTCGCCGTCCCGGCCCGCCCGGCGTCGCCGCCGAAGGCCGTCTCCGTCCACGCCAAATCGCCTACGACTAGAATGCTGCGCATGGCATCCGCCTTCAGCGGCAGAGCGCCGCCGTCGTTCTTCAGCAGCGTGATCGCCTCCTCCGCGATCTTCAGCGCCGCGTCGGCGCCGGCGTCCGCCGAGAGAGCGCCGTTGGCGCGCTCCTGCGGCGAGAGATGCTTCACCCGCTCCATCGTGTAGAGTGCGCGCAGCGCGGTTTCGTCCACCTTCGATGCGCTCGCCCGCCCTTCCAGCACGTCGTCGGCGGCAATGCCCGCGCCGTCGCCTTCGGCCAGGATCATGCCGTCAAAGCCCCATCGCGCGCGCAACAGTCCCTTCGCGTACGCCGCATCGACGCCGCGCCCGGTCAGCACGCCGAGCGCGCCACCGTCCTTCAACACCGAGCGGAACTGGCGGTAGAGGAGTTCGTTGCGCGCGCGCTCGCCCTGCGGCAAAGCCGTCTCGAACCTGCCGACGCACGCCGCCACGCCGCCGCGCTGCATCGCCTTGACGAGCGGGACGGCGAGCCGCGCCGCCAGCAGAGGATCTTCGCCGAGGCCGAGGAAGCTAGATGCGGCAAGAGGATTGCCGCCGACGCCGAGGCGCGGCGCGAGCACCATGTCCACGCCCAGCGCCCTCGCCTGCGCCCCAATGGCCTCGCCCGCGGCTTCCGCGAGCGCGACGTTCCATGTCTCCGCCAACGCCGGCATGGTCGGCAGGGCGGCCGCGCCAGAGGCGGCGAACGGGAAGCCGCAGAACCGCCAGGCGTTTGATATCCCGGCCTCCGGCATGGCCGGATATTCCCCTGCGGAGGAGCCTGCGCACAGCGCGACCTTGTCGGCGAGGCTCAGCTTCGCCAACCGTTCCCGCGCACGGGAAAGCGCGGCGTCGTCGCCCGGCAGGGCGAAAACCGCCCAGGCGGACGCGAAAATCGCCAGCATTGTCGCGCACCATCTCTTCACGGCGCATATTTTATCAAATTCCGAGCCTCCATTCAATGCCCAGCCGCCTGGAATTTACCCATTTTTTGGCGGGTCATTTCCAGAAGTGAATGCAAAGTGATATTTGCGTTGAATACTGGAAACAGA
>CAMOIK010000055.1 GCA_946615875.1 uncultured Verrucomicrobiota bacterium
AGCGGCTCCATATATGCATCATTGCGCTTGTCAAGCGCGAAGAAATGGCGAAGTCCGGCGGCGGCTGTCGTGCGCTCTTGACCCGTCGCGGCGCAATATGGTATAATACGCGCCATGGAAGATGCAGAAAGGGTGATGACGTTCGAGAGCGCCGTGCACACCGCGCTGTGGGGGGAGGAAAGATGGCTCGTCTCCGCGCACGGCGCCGGGCCCAGCATCATCGTCGGCGGCGCCGCGAAAGGGCGCACCCTCGCCGAAGCAATGCCGGGTTTCCCGCTGCTGGTCAAGGAAATCGACGCGAGGGACCGCCTCTCGGTGCAAGTGCACCCAAACGGGCAGACGCGCCTGGTCACCGGCGGCGACGCCAAGACGGAAATGTGGTGTGCGCTCGATGCGGGCCGCGTCTATGCCGGGCTCAAGGAGGGCGTGGGCGCCGCCGACGTGGAGGCCGCCGTGCGCGACGGGCGTTTCGAAGAGCTGATGGTGGCGCACGACCTCAAGGCGGGCGACGTCCTTTTCATCCCGGGCGGCCTCGTCCACGCAATATGCGAAGGGACGCGCGTCTATGAGGTCCAGCAGAGCTCCGACACGACTTTCCGCCTCTACGACTGGGGACGGAAGGGCGCGGACGGGCGCCCGCGCCAGCTCCATGTGGAGCAGGCGTTGAAGGCCATAGACTATTCGCTGCCGCCGCCAGAGACGGCAGTGGCGGCGAGCTGCGAGTTCTTCGATTTCAGCCGCCGACGCGTATGCGGCCGGACAACCGTCGGCGGGCGCGGCTGGACCGTCCTCTACGCCTTCCGCGGCGCGTTCTCGCTCTTCGGCGTCAGGCACGAGCAGGGCGCCAGCCTGCTGGTATCGGAAGGGGACGACTTCACGCTGGACGGCGACGACGCCGAGGTTTTCATTACGAAAGGAGACAAACGATGACAAGAACAACCATCATGGCATTGGCCGCCTTCGCGGCCGCGGGATGCTGCTCGCTGCCAGACGCAGTCAAGAACGTGCAGGATTTCGGGACGACTAAATACGGCGAAAAGGCCACTCTCTGGACTATCGCCGGCAAAGGCGGGCTGATCATGCAAGTGACCGACGCCGGCGGCAAGATCGTCCGCCTGCTCGCGCCGGACGCTCGCGGCAGCGTGGCCGACGTGACAATCGGCTTCGACAGCATCGACGGCTGGGAGCGGACCGACCCCTACTTCGGCGCGATAATCGGCCGCGTGGGCAACCGCATCGCGAACGGCAAGTTCACGCTGGACGGCAAGGAATACACCGTGGAGGTCAACGACACGGGCCACCACGCCTCCCTGCACGGCGGAATGCGCGGCTGGGACGCCTACGTGTGGGATGCAACGCCGTTCGAGAAGGGGGACGACGTGGGAATCGTGTTCTCCCGCCGCTTCCCGGACGGCGAGGGCGGCTACCCAGGCAACGTCGATGCAAAGGTCACCTACACCATCACCCCGCAGAACGTCTGGCGCATAGAGTATGACGCCGTGACCGACAAGCCCACGCCGATCAACATGACGCAGCACGTCTATTTCAACATGAACGGCTACGGCGACATCCTCAACCAGGAGCTGATGATCGCCGCAGACACGTATCTCCCCGTCGATGCCGACCTCGCGCCCGTCGGCGGGCCGGTCAGCGTGGCCGGGACGCCGTTCGACTTCCGCAGATTCCACAAGGTGGGCGAGCGCATCGACGTTCCTGACCCCGTGCTGCAGCACGGCCCCGGATACGACCACAACTGGTGTCTGAACGGCGAGGGCTTCCGCAAGGTCGCCGAACTTCGCGGCGACCGCAGGGCGGTGGAAGTGTGGACCGACCAGATCGGCTTGCAGTTCTACGCAGGCAACTTCATATCCAACGACTGGAAAATGAAGAACGGGCGCCCGATGCGCCACCGCGGCTACCTCGCGCTCGAGACGCAGCACTATCCCAACACGCCGAACCGCCCAGACTTCCCCTCCGTCACCCTGCGGCCCGGCGAGAAATACCACACCGTGACCGAATACCGCTTCAAGCCGCTCTGACCGGGCGGCGGCGGACGCGCGACATGAAGACGCAGTCGGCAGGAAGGGGGGCCGCGTGAGCGGCCGCGCCCCGGCGCCGTCCGGCGGAAAGCCTGCCGGGCCGACGATACTGCGCTCCTCCATGGTCGTGGGAGCGTTCACCTCGCTCTCCCGCGTCCTGGGACTGGTGCGAGAGATGTTCCAGTCGCGCCTGATCGGCGCGGGAATGGAGCAGAGCGCCTTCACCCTGGCGTTCGCGATACCGAACGCCATGCGCAAGCTCTTCGGCGAAGGCGCGCTGACCGCGGCCTTCGTCCCCGTCTTCCGCGGCATGGTTGAGGCCGAGTCGCTGGAAAGGGCGGCGCGGCTCGCCCGCAGCGTGATGACCATGGTGCTGCTGATGCTCGCCTCGATCGTCGCTTTGTCCTTCGGCGCGGTCGAGGCGGCGGATGCGCTGCGCGACCGCCTGGGCGCGGCCGATCCCGAACGCTTCGACCTCACCCTGCGGCTGGTGAGGACGCTGCTGCCTTACATGGTCTTCATTTGCGGCGCGGCGTTCGGCATGGGCGTGCTGAACGCGCTCGGACGCTTCAAAGCGTCGAGCTTCATGCCGTGCATCCTGAATTTCGTGTGGATCGGCGTGCTGGGCGCGCTTTCCTTCTTCCCGGACATGCCCGTGGCCGGACGGGTGCATTGCGTCGCCGTCGCGATACTCTGCGCTGGCGCGGTCCAGATGGGCTTTCTGATGTGGCGGATGTCGAAGGCGGGCGTGCGCCCGCGCCTGACGTTCTCCGGATGGGGCGACGAGAAGGTGCGGCTAGTGTGGCGCAACGTCGGGATAGCGGCGCTCGGCGCGGGCGCGGTGCAGCTCAACTATCTGCTCGACCAAGGGTTGGCATACTACGCAAGCGAGTGGGCGGCGGGCGTCATCGGCTACGCAGAACGCCTCATGGACCTGCCGCTCGGCATCATCGGCGTCGCGTTCGGCACGGTGCTGCTGCCCACGTTCGCCGGGCTTTTCGCGCGCGGCGACGTGGAAGGGGCGCGCACGGCGCTGTGCGGCAGCGTCAAGTCGCTGATGTTCGTGATGCTCCCTGCGGCTGCTGGCCTCTTCGCTCTCTCGCAGGAGATCACCGGGGTTATCTACGAAGGAGGGGGGTTCGACGCCACCGCCACCTGCCGCGTCGGCAGGGCGCTTCGCGTTTACGCCCTTGGGCTGGGGTCGTTCGGCCTTATGAAATCCATCGTCCCGTGGTTCCAGGCGCAGAACGACATGAAGACGCCTCTGCGCGTATCCGTGGCGACCGTGGCGCTGAACGCCGCGCTGAACATCGCAGCCGTGGTCGCGCTCCCCGTGGAGTGGCGCCACGTGGGACTGGCGGCCTCCACGGTCTTCTGCTCGTTCGTCGGCTGCGCCTCGCTGATCGTCCTCGCGCACAGACGCAACGGCAGACTGGGCCTCGCCGCCTGCGTCGGCCCGGTAGGGCGCATGGCCGCCGCGTCCGTCGCCATGGGATGCCTGGTGTGGTTCGCGCGCGGCGCGGCTTCGCGCCTGGCTCTCTCGGCGCTGCCCGGCGACGTAGCGCCGCGCGTCGCCGCGCTGGCCGCGCTCGTGGCGCTCGGCGGCGCTTCGTATCTGATTTTCGCGGTCGCGCTGATGCCCGGTCAGGTAAAGGCGCTTTTGCATAGAAGAAGGAGGTAGCTCTTATGTTCAAGACGGCGATTCTCATCGGCGCGGCGGCGCTGGTTTTCTCGGTCGGCGCGAGCGGCGAAAAGGTGGTCTTCCGCGACTCCCTCGGACGCAACCAGGGTTCTTCACAGACCGACCGCAACGGCAAGACCACATACCGCGACTCCCTCGGACGCAACAAAGGAACCTCACAGACCGATCGCAACGGCAAAACAACCTATCGCGACGCGCTCGGCAGGATGCAAGGCTCCTCGCAGACGGACGCCAACGGCAAGACTACGTACCGCGACGCCCAGGGCCGCCTCGTTTCAACAGCGCAGACCGACCGCAGCGGCAAGACCACATATCGCGACGCGCAAGGACGGATCCTCGGCACCTCGCAAAAAGACGCCAGCGGCAAAACCATCTACCGCGACGCGCAAGGCCGTTTGCAAGGCACCAGCCGCTGATCAAAAAAAACGCTCCTCAAGGACCTTGTCGCCGTTCTTCAAGGATGGGCGCATAAGGGCGATTATGTAAACTATGCGCGGAGCTGGCGCAATCGGCGTTCAATTGTCAGCTCATAGCCCTGATCGGACGGCCTGTAGTAATTCCGCTGAACGGTCATGTAAGGCTGCGATACGAAATGGTTGGCGAAGTTGTGCGGGTATTTGTATTCCGTGACATCGTTGGAGCCGATGGCGCGGACGTGCTTGTTCTTCAAGTGTTCCGGGACCGGTTGGACGGAATTCGAGCGTATGTCGGCCATGGCCTCGGAGACGGCCATGCACGAGGCATTGGATTTCGGCGCGGAAGCCAGGTATGTGGTGGCCTGCGCCAAGTTGAGGGCGCATTCCGGCATGCCGACGAATTCGCAGGCCTGCATGGCGGCTACGGCCACGGAAATGGCGCGGGGGTCGGCGTTGCCAATGTCCTCCGAAGCGCTGATGACCAAGCGGCGCGCGATGAAGCGCGGGTCTTCGCCGGCGGTTAGCATCTTGGCGAGCCAGTAGATCGCGGCGTCCGGATCGGTGCCCCTGATGGACTTGATGAAGGCCGAAATGGTGTCGTAGTGGCCGTCCTCCTTCTTGTCGTACTGGACGCGGCGGCGCTGGACGCACTCTTCCAGGATGGGGAGCGTGAGGCGGATGGCGCCCGAATCGTCGGGCGGCGTGGAGCGCACGGCGATCTCCAGGGCGGTGAGAGCGTGGCGAGCGTCGCCGTCGGACACCTTGGCCAGGAACGAGCGTGCGTCGTCGTCTATGGAGGCGCTGAAGTTTCCATAACCCCGCTCGGTGTCGGAAAGAGCACGGTCGATGAGCCGCTCGATGTCGTCGGGGTCTATGGGTTTGAGCTCGAAAACGAGCGACCTTGACGTGAGCGGGGAGTTGATGAAGAAGTTCGGGTTGTGGGTCGTGGCTCCGATGAGGATGACTGTCCCGTCCTCGACATACGGCAGCAGCACGTCCTGCTGGGATTTGTTGAAGCGGTGTATCTCGTCGATGAAGAGGATCGACCCCCGTCCTCCAAGCTCGTTGCGCGCCTTGTCGCAGATGCGGCGGATGTCGGCCACGCCGGAAATGACGCCCGAGAGGCGGACGAACGGCCGTTTGGTGGTGTGCGCGATGACTTCGGCTATGGAGGTCTTGCCGCATCCCGGCGGACCGTAGAGGATGATGTTGGTGAGCCTGTCGGCGTCTATCACCCTTCTCAGCAGCTTTCCCTCGGCTAGTATGTGCGCCTGCCCTACGACCTCCTGGATGGAGCGCGGGCGCATTCGCGATGCGAGAGGCTCGCTTCTAGTCTCCGTAAACATAGAAGTTGGCGACGGTAGGCGGCAGGAGCGCGCGCACGGCAAAGACGTCCGCGAGGCGCGTATCGGCGCGAGCGAAGATCAGGCAAGTGTCGGTGGACTGTGCGTCTTCCGCGGAAAGCGAGGCGAAATCGACGTTCTCCTTGACCACCAGCACTGGATCGGTGGATTCCGGCGCGGAAGTCCAGTCCTCCGATATCACGGTGAGCGAAGGTTTGCCGTCGGACCCGATGCGGACTTCGTAGGGCTGAGAGAGTCTCTCTTTGCGGTCGCGCCAGCGTTCAAGCGGGAGGAACGCCCTGTAGAAGAACTGCCCGTCGGCGTAGCCGTTCACCTTGACCGAGCGCGAGTCGAGCAGTTGCAGCGCGGCGGCGGCCCGCTGCGCCTCGGCGACTGTCATGGACGGCGAGAACACCGGCAGAACGTCAAGCGAGGCCCCGTCGGCAGACGCCTTGCGCAGGGTTTCGACGGCGTTTGTCATCCGCCCTGGCTCGAAGAGGAGGCGGATGTCGCGGCGCCGCCCCCCTTTCCACGTCACTTTCAGTTCACGCCGCTCCCCTTTCGCGATCTTCACCTTGGGGCGGAAGCGCCCGTATGTGGCGGACTGGCTGAGCGAATCGTCGAACTGGAATAGCGACTGCGGGCAGTCGTAGAGCGCGAAAACGGCTTGCGGCATGTTCGTCTCTGCTTCAGGCACGCCGTCTGGCCCGCGAGTGCCGCCGGTGAAGATCACAGGCGCCTTGCGTTCGTCGCGCGTGTCGCGCACGAGTGACCAGAGGTCAGGCTCGAACACTACCTCGTCGCCGACGGGCCAGAAGCGGCATTTCGCATAGTCGCACGGCGAACCGACCGGGATGCCAGCGCGTGCGAAGGCGTCGGCGAGTTCGCGGATCGAGTTCTCGGCAAGGAACATCGTCTCGTAGTCGTGGTCGCTGTCGCGCCCGGCAACGAGGAATTCCATGTCGCAGTCGAGGCCGCAGTCGGTGGAGACCACGCCGAACGTGACGGAATGGCCTACGGGATCGACGACCGGCGCGGCGACGGCGAACAGAAGCGCGGCGATATGCATCATGGCGTCCTCCGTCTGTCAGGGCCGTGCGGACAAGAGGCGCGCGACGGCGCGCTTGAAGCCGTCGGCGCTGCGCGCGATGATCTTTTCATCGACGCTGCAGCTCAGGCGGACATAGCCCGCGAAGCCGAAGCCCCTTCCTGGCACGACGAGGATCCTCTCCTTGAGGAGGGCGTCCACGAATGCAGTGTCGTCCTCGACAGGCGACTTCGCGAAGAAATAGAACGCGCCCTTCGGCATCTCGAATTCCACCCCGGCATCGGAGAGCACCTTGGCCATCAGGCGACGGCGGCGGTCATAGACGGCCAGATCTACCGTTTCATCCAGGAGCGCCGTCGCAAGCTTCTGCCCGATCACCGGCGAGTTTACGAAGCCGAGGGTCCTGTTCGTGAGTGTGACGGCGGCTACAAGGGTCGCCTGGTCCGGCATGGCGGGGTTGGCCAGGAAGTATCCCACGCGCTCTCCCGCGAGCGACAGGGTTTTTGAGAAGCTGCCCAGCACGCACGTCCACTTGGAGAGCGGCAGCATCGCCGGCACCTTCGCGCCGTCGTAGGCGAACGCCCTGTAGGGTTCGTCGGAGACGATGAAGAGCGCCCTGCCCCCTTTCTCCTCGCGCCGCGCGTTCTCGGCGTCCACCAGCGCGGCGATAGCCTTGAGATCGTCGGCGGAATAGATGCAGCCGGTCGGATTGTTCGGCGAGTTGATGATGATCGCCCTCGTCCGGGGACCGATCGCCCTGCCTATGGCCGCGACGTCCGGCCTGAACGACGGCGGAATGCTCGGCACCGCCTTGAGGACGCCGCCGAAGTGGCCGCAGTAGGCGCCGTACTCCACGAAATACGGCGCGGGCGTAAGCACCTCGTCGCCGGGCTCGACGACGGCGCGGAAGAACGCCACCAGCGCACCGGCTGCGCCGACGGTCATCACGACGTCCTTCGCGCGGACTTCCGTCTCCTGTTGGCGGGAAAGATGCGCAGCCATCGCCTCTCGGACGGCTGGGATTCCCGCGTTCGGGCAGTATCCGAGGCCGAGCGGCTTCACCGCCCCCTGCGCGATCTCCGTGAGCGCCGCCAAGGTCTTGGGCGGCGGCGGCACGTCGGGATTGCCAAGCGAAAAGTCGCACACCGCGTCTTCGCCGTGCAGTCTCTTCAGTTCGAGCCCCTTCTCGAACATCTTCCTTATCCAGCTCGATGACGCCATCGAAGCGCTGATCTCTCTCGTCACTGTGTCCATTGCGCCCAGTATTATACCATAAATTGCCCGTTTCGTGCGAGATGCCGCTTCACGGCCTTGCGCACAGCCACGGGCGTGAGCGCGAAAAGAGTCCGCATGCAGCAGCTTCTCGCCACGGCGCGTACACGATGCCAGCCACGCAGGAGACGCCGCTTCATCCTGCCGCCTTCCGGGACGTCGATGATAAGATGCCGGAACCTCTGTGCGTTCGCCCGCAAGAACGCCGGAAACGTCTCGTCGAAATCCTCCGGCAGAAACCTGTCGGAGCCGCCGCCGGACACAAGGTCGCCGAGGGCGCGCCCGCTGCGGACGCGCTGCGCGATTACCGATTCCAGCTCTTTGCGTCCGATGCGGCGCGACCAATCGCCTTCCACGACGGAGCCGACCTTCTCAGCGATGGTCTCGATGCCGCCTAGATACGAGAAGTGCCATCCGGCGTTTGACAGGCGCCGCCGAGCCGCGACATACCTGAATTTCGTCGCGGTCGGGCCGATGTTGGCCTGCGCGACGATGTAGTGGCGACCAGGCATATCCTTGTATGTCGCGGCGTCGCGGAACGTGCCGACCGTGGCGATCTTCGGGTCGTTGCGCCACACGGGAACCGAAGCGTTGCGGAGATTCGCGTAGAAGTTGTAGGCGTTTAGCGCCAGTCCCACCACCTCGCCTGCGCGGAGGCTCCGCACCGCCGCCGCCACCGATGCCGCCCGCGGCAGTTCGTCGAGGTCGGAAACCATGACGATGTCTGCGGCTTCCGCTCCGGCGGCGGCCAGGCCGCGCTCAATGGCGTTGCGCTGGATGTTCTCGCGCATCCAGGCCTGTTCCTGGGCGTCCTCGCACTTCAGCGCCGGGGCGAAGTCCCGCTCGCCCACGACCACGTGGACGATTTTGCCGGCGAACCTCGCGAACCGCTCGCGGTTCTCCGCGAACACGAGCGGCTTGCGTCTGCCGCTGTGCGCCAACACCCCTTCCACGACGACGAACTTGTCGACCACGCCGTCCAGTTCGTTCAGGCGTATCTCCAGCAGGTCGAGTTCGTTCAGGAACGTGAAGCAGTCGAACACCCTCGCCGCGCCCATCACCGGTGCGGCGGCGATGGCGGAAGGCGAACGGGCGCGGCTTCGCCGCCAGGCGCGTTCAAGCACCGCGAACGCGCCGTTCCACAACGTCAGGGCGGCCAGCGCGGTTTTGCGAACCGCGCCGCACCTCATTCCGTGGGTGATCAGGTAGTTGCGGTAGGTGACGAGGAACGGCGACGCGGTGGACACGCCCCGCAGTTCGTAGCGAACGACGCAGACCGGCACCTTGCGGAATTCCACCCCCGCCTTGAACATCCTGTGGATCTGCTCGTAGTCGAGGGCGAAGCCCAGCGTTTCCTTCTTCGTCAAGTCGAAGAGGTATTTCAGGTGCGTGGAGCGGCGGACGAACGACGCACCGTGGCGATAGCACGGATGGCGGGCGAGAGCGCCGACATCGTCAGGCGAGGCAGCTTCATATTCCGCGCAGCCATCGACCGCCACTGCGTCGCCGTACGCGACGTCGCAGCCTTCTGCCGGCCCCAGCGAAGCGAAAACCCTGTGGAGCGTGTCGGGCGCTGCGAACGTGTCGCCGGCGTTGAGCACCCCTATCCATTCGCCGTGCGCCGCAAGTATCCCCTTGTTGAGCGCGTCGTAGTAGCCGTCATCGCGCTCCGAGACCACGATGTCGATGCGGTCGCGGTAGCGGTTCACAACGTCCATGGTGCCGTCGGAGCTGCCGCCATCGACGACGATGTATTCAATGTCTTCTCGGTCCGCCTGGCCGAGCGCGCTAAGGATCGTGGGCTCGATCTTGGCTCGGTCGTTGAACACGGCCGTGACGACCGATACCTTCACATGAAGATGTTTGTCGTGTGGCATTTGTAGTCGAGTCCCGTCGCCCTTTCGCCGATCTTGCGCGCCGGCACGCCGCCGACGATCGTATGCGGAGGTATGGAGCGCGCGACCACCGCTCCTGCGCCGACGACCGCGCCCTCGCCGATCTCCACGCCTTTGAGAATTGTGGCGCCCGCCCCGATCCACACATGGTCGCCTATCCGCACCGGGGCGTGGCTTTCCGCGAAGTCCCGAGACTGCGTGTCGTGTCCGCCGGAGAAAATCATCACTCTGTGGGAGATGGATACTCCGCTGCCGATTTCCACGCCGCCGCGATAGTCTATTATGCAGCCCGGATTGACGTGCGTGAATTCTCCCACCGACAACCTGCCAGGCCCCATGAAATAAGTCCGCATATTCAACTGCGAACCCTTGCCGATCTTCGCGCCCATCAGGCGGTGGAACAGTTTGCGGACGCACCAGAACGGAACGACGCACACCACGTTGTTCTCAAACCACGCCGCCGCCGCCCGTGCAAGAACGCGCATTCGTCTGGCGAAAAGACCGATTTCCACTGTGTCACCTCCCTGGACGCCTAGCCGACGGCTCCGCCGCCATCGAGGAACGCGTCGATGTCGCGGCGGAAGTTTTCGATGGAGTATCTGCGAGCCACGAACGCCCTCGCCTGTTCGGCGCGCCGGTGCGCCGCGGCGGGATCGGCGCGGATTTCGCGGAGCATCCTTGCGGCGGCGGCGACGTCTGCGGAGGCCCACTCCTTCATCGACGGCGGATATTCGTGCGGCAGGATGGGCGTCATGGAGAACGGGACGCACCAGGCGGTGTCGTCGCGGCAGAACTCCGTATTTGCGCTCCAGGCGGTCGCCACCACCGGGACGCCCTGGCTCATGGCCTCGGCCATGCCGATGCCGAAGCCCTCAGACTTGTGGAGCGATAGATACGCGTCGCACGCGCCGGTGAGGCCGTCGAGGTCGGCCCTTGGCAGATATTCGGATATGTGGACGAACTGCGCGGCGACGCCCAGCTCGGCGGCCTTGTCCAGCATGGCCCGCGCTTCTTTCGCGTGGTTCGCGCAGCCCATCGTCTTGAAGACCAGCTTGGCGGTCTTGTCGCCCTTGAACGCGAGGGCGAAAGCTTCGAGCGCGGCGGGTATGTTCTTGCGGTAGTAGGAGCCGAAGTCGAAGTTGAAGAACACGACGAAGTCGTCCTTCCCGATGCGGTATTTCTCGCGGAGTGCGCCGCGCGGCGTGGCGTTCGCCAGGCGGAATCGAAACGGATACGTCACCTTCCAAACGCGCTGGGACGGGAAGGCGGCCTTGAAATACCCGAAATTGAAGTCGCTCATCGCGATTATGTCGTCGCCGGACTCGCGGAGGAACGGCATTGTCGAGTGGATGCCGTGCGCACTGTCGTGGAAGACGATGCGCGCGACGGTGTGGCCGACGGCCATCTCCCTGCCCAGGGGCGAACGGTACATCATCACTATGTGGCTGTAGCGGTGCAGGTCGAAGTCTTCCTGGGGCGTGGCCAGCCCCGACAGGTCTTCGAGAGGTATGCGGCGGCGCGGCGTAGTGTCGTAAACCTGCACTGGCACGCCAGACTCCTTGAGCGACCTGACAAAGTCGCGCAGCGTCTTGCTGAGGCCTTCTTGCGAAGCGACATCGCCGATCACCGTGATGCCACGCTCCGGGTTCGCACAGCGCGAGCGCCGATGCAGGCGGCGCAGTTTGCGGCGATGTAGGAGCGCATATGCCTGGCGACGCACGAACGAGACGAGTCCGGCAAACCCCCAGACTCGGTATTTGGCGATAAGGTCGAGCAGTTTTTCCATTCCGTGTTCCTACGCGGCCGCGAGCGCCGCCTGACTGTTCGGTCCCGCATATCTTACCATAATTCCCCTCCCACGCGCAATAGGGTTTCTTCTGGAGTTTACCCATTTTTTGGCAAAGCGCAGGCAAGACTTAGGTTGAGTGCACAACGGCTTCCTTTGGGGTCGGTGATTAAAAACGATCCTCCGCCACCCGGCGGAGGATCGAGGTGTGTGTTAAATCGTCATGGTCAGAATATCCTCAGCACGAATGCGTTGACCTTCTGCGCCCATTCGCCGAAAAGCGAGCGGAACGCGCCGCCGCCGTCAAACCTGACGCGCGATATGCGCGAACCGGGCGAAGCCAAGGGGAAGCTCTTCCTGGCGGGATTCCCCCTTTCCACGAATCTCACCCACTCTCCGCCGCCGTTCTGGACTTCTGCGGAATATGTGCCGTAGCGATAGTCGAATGTGAACCTGAGTGTATATT
>CAMOIK010000056.1 GCA_946615875.1 uncultured Verrucomicrobiota bacterium
GACGGCGCCAGGCCGAGGCACTGGCTATACGGCGTGCACGAAGAGGCCGGAGCGGAGCTTCGGCTCGAACCATGTCGATTTTGGGGGCATGATGGCGCCGGCGTCGGCAATCGCCATCATCTCATCGACGGTGACAGGCTGCATGGCGAAGGCGACGGCGGCTTCGCCGCAATCGACTTTGGCGGCGAGCGCATCGTCGCCGCGGATGCCGCCCATGAAGGAGATGCGCATATCGGTGCGCGGATCGCCAATGCCCAAGATGGGCGCGAGGAGATTCTCCTGGAGGTGCGAGACGTCAAGAGAGGCCACTACATCGGCATTCTTCGGGACGTCCCAGCCCAGTTCGAGCCATTCGCCGCCGACATACATCCTGCAACGGCGGGAACGCGCGGCGGCGTCGCCGCCGACGGCGAAACGCTCGCGGACGCGTGCGAGGAAAGCATCCTTGTCCATGCCGTTGAGGTCTGCGACCAGACGATTGTAGGGGAGTATGCGCAACTGGTCGGCCGGAAACGCCACGGCGAGGAACCAGCGCGATTCGCCGGCGAAGCCGTGCGCCTGCGCGTAGCGGGCGGCGGCGGCGCTGCGGTGGTGTCCGTCGGCTATGTAGGCGGCGTCGATGCGCGCGAACAGCTCCTGCAGTTCGTCGGCCATGCAGCCGCCCGGCTCGCCGATTTCCCAGACCGTGTGAACGATGCCGTCGGGGGCGGTGAAATCGTAAAGCGGCTCCGCGCGGCAGGCTTCGCGGACTATCGCGTCGATGGCGGGGTCCGGGCGGTATGTGAGGAAGGCTGGGCCGGTGTGGGCCTTGAGGACCTCGATGTGGCGGGTGCGGTCGTCTTCCTTGTCGCGGCGGGTCTTCTCGTGCTGCTTGAGGACGCCCGCCAGGTAGTCCTGCGAATCGAAGACGGCGACAATGCCGGTCTGCGAATGGGCGCCCATCTTCTGGCGGTATGCGTAGAAGCGCGGCTTGTCGTCCTGTACGAGGACGCCGCGGGCGACGAGGGAGTCAAGCGCCTTCCTGGCCTGGGCGTAGGCGGCGTCGGACGAACAGTCCGTGCCTGGCGGCAAGTCGATTTCCGGGCGCGAGACGTGGAGGAAGCTCTTGTCGTTGCCGGCGGCGAGGGCCTTGGCCTCCGCCGTGTCCACCACATCGTAAGGGACGGAGGCGACGAGCGCCGCATCCTCCCTGGTCGGCCTTACGGCGCGAAACGGTCTGATATTCATGGCTGCGTCAAACCGCCCGGCCGCGGCGAGCGAGCCGTTCGGCGGCGCAGGCTGGCGGCGGGGCGAAGAAGCGGAAAGGACTGCTCAGAAACCGATGTTGGCGATCGGGCAGAACTGGAGCTCGGCGTCGCGGATGATGTTGATGAGCCCCACCTGGAAGCCATACATCTCCTCGCAACGGTTTATGAGGCCAGCCTGGACGCCGGACATGGCGCCGGCGAGATTGACCAGGCCGGCCTGCACGCCGCTGAACGAACCCGCCTCGTTCCAGAGCCCGATCTGGATGCCGAGGAGGTCGGCGTTGCCGGCGGAGTTGTAGAGGCCCGCCTGGAGCGCGGCGGAGCGGTCCTTGACGTCGTTGCGCAGGATGTTGAGCTGAAGGCCCTCGAAATACTGGGCGCGCCCCCAGAGGCCGAGGTCGATGCCCGTGACGTTCTCCTGCTTGGTGGAATAAGGAACAGTGATGCGGATGCCGACCAGGTCTGGCGTGGCGGGATATTCGCCGATGGCGAAGAAGGCCGGCCATTGGGCGTACTGCTTGGGCGCGGGGGCGGCTTCCGCAATGGGATCGTCCGGGTTGTCGAGGTTGACGTCGGAGTCGGGCAGGGATGCCTCCTGCGCGAAGACGGTGGCGGTGAGCGCGGCGAGCGCGGCGAGCATTGCGGGCTTCTTCATGGTTGTGGGAACTCCTGTTTTGATTTCAACGAGCGAGATTATAGCCTTTTTCGGCGAAACTTGCAAGTGCCAAGTTTGATTTTTTTGGGCGGTTCGCGCGCCGCCGCGGCGTCACTTGGCTGGTTCGGCCACCGTGACCTTGCGGATGACCACGGCCTCTTCCGGCACGTTCTCGTAGAAGCCGCGCACGCCGGTCCTGACCTTTGCGATGGCATCGACGACGCTCATGCCGTCCGTCACCTTGCCGAAGACCGCGTAGCCGAAGCCCTGGGGAGTGGGGGCGGTGAAGTCGAGGAAGTCGTTATCGACGAGATTGATGAAGAACTGGCTCGTCGCGGAGTCCACGACGCTGGTGCGCGCCATGGCGATCGCGCCGCGCTCGTTCTTGAGGCCGTTCATCGCCTCGTTGCGGACCGGCGGGCGCGTGGGCTTCTGGTTCATGTCGCGGGTGAAGCCGCCGCCCTGTATCATGAAGCCGTCGATGACGCGATGGAATATCGTGCCGTCGTAGTGCCCGTCGCGGGCGTAGCGCACAAAGTTGTCGACCGTTTCCGGCGCCTTGGTCTCGTTCAGCTCCAGAGTGATGGTGCCCTTGTTCGTCTCGATAGTAGCGGTCATGGGAAGGAGGAAGGTTTGAGAGGTGGAAAGATGGGAGCGGCTGGGGGTAAGCAGGGAAATCAGGAGGCTTCGAAAGCCTTGGAGATGGAGAAGAGCTTGGCTTCCTCGAAGGAGCCGCATATGAACTGCACGCCGACGGGCAGCGCCGGACGCTGCGGCGTGGCGGCGGTGAAACCGGCCGGCACGGCCGAGGCGCAGACTCCCGCGAGCGACGACGGTATCGTGAAAAGGTCGTTCAGATACATCGTGAGCGGATCGAGCACCTCTCCAGCCTTGAACGCCGGCGTCGGCGCGCACGGCGTGAGGATGGCATCGACGGAGGCGAAGGCCTCCTCGAAGTCGCGCCGGATCAGCGTGCGCACTTTCTGGGCGCGGGCATAGTAGGCGTCGTAGTAGCCGCTAGACAGCACGTAGGTGCCCATGATGATGCGGCGCTTGACCTCCGGCCCGAAGCCCTCCGCCCGCGAACGGGTGTACAGGGTGAAGACATCCTGGGAGCGCTGGCTGCGGTGCCCGTATCTCACGCCGTCGAAACGCGCCAGGTTGGCGCTCGCCTCGGCCGGCGCGATGATGTAATACACGGCCATCGCGTATTCGGCGTGCGGCAGCGAGACTTCGACGATTTCGGCTCCGGCGGCGGCGCACCTGGCGACCGCCTCGTCGGCGATGCGCTTCACTTCCGGATCCAGCCCGGCGATGTCGCGGTATTCGCGGACGACGCCGATGCGCCTCCCCTTCAGCGTGGCGCCTTCAAGCGCGGCCGCGTAGTCCGGAACCGGGACGTCCGGCGTGGTGCCGTCCATCTCGTCGTGCCCGGCTATGGCGCCGAGGAGGATTGCGGCGTCCTCGACATTCTTGGCCAACGGGCCGACCTGGTCGAGGGAGCTTGCGAACGCCGTCACGCCATAGCGGCTGACGCGCCCGTAGCTTGGCTTCACGCCGACGCAGTTGCAGAAGCTGGCCGGCTGGCGTATCGAGCCGCCGGTGTCGGTGCCGAGCGCGGCGACGCACATTCCCGCGCCGACGGCGGCGGCACTGCCGCCGGAGCTGCCGCCCGGCACCCTTTCGAGGTCGTAGGGGTTGCGCGTGACGCCGAGCGCCGAATTTTCCGTGGACGAACCCATGGCGAACTCGTCCATGTTCACCCGCCCCGCGGGGATGAAACCGGCCGCCTTCATCCTGGCGATCACGGTGGCGTCGTAGGGCGAGACGTAGCCCTGCAAGATCTTGGACGCGCAGGTGCACGGCTGGCCTTTTACGTTGATGAGGTCCTTGACGGCGATCGGCACCGCCCCTGGGTTGGCGTCGGCCAGCGCCAGGGCCTGCTCCTCGTCGAACGTAAGATACGCGCCGACGGAGCCGTTCTTCTCGCGCCAGCTGTCGATGACGGACTGCACGAGCTCCCTCGATGAGAATTCGCCCTTCGCGAGCCCTGCGCGGGCCGCCGCGATGCCAAGTTCGCAAAGCCTCATGACTCCGCCCCCTCAACGATCTTCGGCAGCAGGAACTCGTCGCCGACGCGCGCCGGCGCGTTCGCCAGCGCGTCCTCGCGCGCCATCGACGGCCTCACGACATCCTCGCGGAACGCGTTCACCAGCGCCTTGCCGTGCATCATCGGTTCGATGCCCTCCACGTCAACCTCGGAAATCTTCTCGACATACTTGACGATGTTCTCCAACTGCGGCTGGAAGACGGCCTTTTCCTCGTCCGTCAGCTCCAGCCGCGCAAGTTCGGCCACATACGCCACGTCTATCTTCTGTTCTGCCATTGCCTTGTCTCGCTTCAGATTGCTTGCGCCGTTCCGCTCCACTTTCCCGCCAGCATGGCGGCCCTGGCGGGACTCGAACCCACTACCCGCTGCTTAGAAGGCAGCTGCTCTGTCCAGATGAGCTACAGGGCCAGTGCCGGAAACGCGCGTATTATACCATATTCCTCGCTTGCGGTCTATAGCCCGGCCGAGAAAGTCGGCGGACGCAAAGGGCGTCGTCCGCCGCGGAGACGCGGAGCTTTCGCCGAAGACGCAAAGACGCGTCTTCAGCGTGGCGGCGCCGCCTGGCCGCGCGGGCCCGGGCCTCCGCCGTGGCGAGGCGGGCCGAACCCCATCGAAGTGGCGTCTATTATATCGTTTATGACCGCCACCACGTCATCCACGGCTGGGCCGTCTATGCCGAGTTCGCCGACCGCGACCGCGAGCAGGCTGTCGCGCTCCAGACTGTAGAGCTCGCCCAGTTCGCCCATGCCGGAAATCAACTCGCGCACGATTTCGCCGCGCTCTTCGTCGGAAACCGACTCGCCGTGCAGCATTTCTTCAAGCTCTTCGCGTCTCGCGATCAGCGACTGCAGGCGCGAATGCGTGTCGCGCGCGTCGTCGCTCGCCAAAGCGTCCGGGTCTATGGAGACGAGGAAATCAAGCTTGGAGCGCACCAACTTCGCCCGTTCGAGCCTGGCGCGGGCCATCTGGTTCGTGATCTGCGCATAGCGCTCCGGCTCCTCGGCCTTCATGCGCTCCATCTCCTCGCGGAAGTTGCGAAAGCCGACACGCTCGCGCCGTCCGTCATTGGCGTCTTCGCCGGGAGGCTCCGGCTTTTCGTCGGAACGCTTCGCCGCGTCCGCCAGCAGGGTTTCCAACTCCTTGATACGTGCGCGCAGCGCTTCGGTGGCGGCATCGCCCGCCGCATCGGCTATAGGCCGCCCGGCGGCGGGGGCGGCTGGTCCGGGAGGCGCATCGCCCGCGCCTTCGACGGCCTTCGGGGCCGGATGGAGGCAGAAGCCGATGGCCGCGCCTGCCAGCAGCGCGACTACAGGGACGGAAAAGTTCAGTCTCATGGGTGTTTCGTTTGCGGTTGCCGTGTTGCGCCCCTGCGGGGCTGACGGGAGATATTATACCAAACGGGCCGCAATCGTGTCAATTGCGGCGACATCCGCCGCCCGGAACGGGCAGGAAACGCCGAGCAGTCCGCATCGCTTCGCAAAGCGACGGGAGGTCACCGCACAATCTCGTAGAGCATCCTGGCGCCTTCCGGCCCGGCGACATCGGCGGTGAAGACGAGCCATCCGCCCTTGACGCGGGAAGGCACGGTGGCCAGGCGCTTGCCGGACGTGGCGAGCGCATGGACGGTATAGCGCTCAGGGTTGTCAAGCCGCAAAGCGACTTGGGCGACGCCATTGCGCACCAGCGGCCGCGATCCCCACTTGAGCGTGGTCGTCATCGTCTCGTCCGCGAAAGTGGCGCCGTCGCCCTGCACGTCGGTGACGTGCGAAAGCAGCAGACGCGGCGCAGCGCGGATGGCATCGCCGGATAGCGAATGCACCCAGACGGTGGCGGGCGCGCCGGAGATCTTCGCGCGCAAGGCGCCGGCGGAGAACTCGCCATCCGGCACGAAACCGCCGCAAGTCCGGGGGGTGTCTATGGTGAAAGAACCGCGCTCGCGGTCGAGCGAAAGTGCGCAGGGCCGCGCGTCGGGCGAAATATCGGCGGAGTCCGCCTCGTCGCGGCGCAACACGCGCAGGCCGTCGGCGTCCTTGGGCGAGAGGCAGGAGAGGGCGAGCATCTGCCAAGCGGCGTCGCACCACGGCGGCGCCCCCTTCCACGCGCCGGTGCGGCCGTCCGCGCACTCCGGCGCAACCCAAAGCGCGACGCCGCCATCGAACGGCGCGAGATCGCCGCGCATGAACAGGCACAGGCAGGCGCGTTCGCCGGCCTGCGCCAGCGGATCCGACGCCACGTCGAAGTAGCCCGGACTGCGGACCGAGGCGTCGCCGAGGCCGTCGCGGCTGTGCGAATACGCGAAACGCCAGAGTCCGTCCCAGCCCTGGAGGGCGGCCATTGCGCCGGCGAGGATGCCGCCCACCCCCCTGTAGCGGCCAGGCCCCGCGAAGTTCCACTCCGTCACGGTGAAAGGCTTGCCCGCCATGCGCGTGAACGCCTGCGCGCTCGGGCTGAGCCGCCCGGTCCCCAGCAGCGGGTTGGCGTTGGGGCATTTGCTGGGCAGCGCCCAATCCTTTTCCGGGAAGGACGGATGATCGACGTAGAAATGGTCGTCTATGTAGTCGTAGGCGGCGGTGGCGCGCTGGAGCGCGGCGTAGTGCGGCCCGCAGTTGCCGTTCGTCAGCATGGCCTTCACGCCGATCGAGCGCAGGAACGCCGACGCCTTCCCGGCCAGCCGCGCCTCCAGTTCGCCGGTCCACGCGGCGACGGCGGGATGTATGCCGCCGGCCCAGAAGTTCTCCGGCAGGGCGTCCGGCGAAAGATCCGGGGCGAAGCCCGGGTCTTTCGCGCGGCGCGCCGCGAGCCAGTCGCGCCATGATGCAAGCACGCGCGGGTCGTCGCGCACGCCGCGCTCCCACCCCATGAAAAAGCCGCCCTCGTTCACCAGCGAGACGAGCGGCATAGCCGGTTCGTCCGCATAGCGCCTGCCCGTGTACGGATTGACGTGGGAAAAGAAGTTGCGCGCGAACGCGGCCCAGTTCTCGAACGCCGGCTCGTACACCGCGCACAACGCCTTGAAGAGCTGGATATCGACGACGCCCTCCTTGTCGATGCCGATGCTGCGCCACGCCACCTTGCGCGAGACGTATGCGTCGGTCGTGATGTACAGGCCTTGGCGAATAGCGGCGGCGACGAAGTAGTCGAAGCGGTCCATCGCGTCCGGGTCGAGGGCGACGCCGTCCGTCTTGTGGCCGACCATGCCGTTGTCGTGGTGGTGCATCCGCAGGGCGTTGTAGCCGAGGCGGCGGAAGCGCGCGACGAGCGTGTCGGCGAGAGCGTGGTCCGGGAAGTTGGCCGTGCCGCACAGATTGAGCCCGTAGAAGCGCTGCGGGCGGCCCGGCAGCCGCTCGAACTCGAAGTGTCCGCCGACGTTGCGCAGCCAACCGTGGCGGCCGGCCGGGGCGTCCGCGAAGCCCATGTGCGAGAAGTCGAGTGCGCTGAACGGCTCTATGTCGCGGCGGTAGTCGATCGGCGTCCAGTCCTTGCCCGGGCGGACGACGTAGGGTTCGGCGAGGCGCACGGCGAGCGGCGCGCCGGCCGTGGCGACCAGCGAGAGGCGGAACGTCTCGCCCTTGGCGAAGGTGCGCCGACCCAGCGCGCCGAAGCGCACGGTATAGTCCGGGCGCCATCGGTAGTCGTCCTGCACGAGATAGCGGAAGCGCGGGGCGGGGCCTTCAACGGCGGCGAAACGCAGCGGCGGCGCACCGGCCGCCGGCGAGAAGCCGAACGCCCGGCACTCTCCCGAGCCAAGCTGTATCGCCCCGTCGGCGCGATGGTCGAACGTGCCGGACGCATTCTCTGTGCGCCACGCCTGGCCGGAGGCCTCCTTCGCGGGCAGCAGCATCGTGCAGCCGATACTCTCCACTTCGACGCACGCCGCCGCAGTGAAGACGTAGTCGAGGCGAACGCCGCCCTCGCCGTGCGGCGAAAGCGAGACCGTGGCGTCAAACAGCGTCTGCCTGCCGCGAACCAGCCGCATCGACACCGTGCCGTCGCGCCCCACGGAGTAGCCGCCGGCCTTCGCCGCGCCGCGCCATCCAGGCAGGAACGCGAACGGCTCCAACCGCCTGCCGCCGAAATCCACCGCCCCGCCGGGGCATAGCGTCGCCTCCAGCGCGCATTGCGCCGTCCAGCACAAAAGTGCGCACGCGCACGCCGCCAGCATCCTCAATGTCGTTGCCATGGCGCACATTATAGCACATTCTCCGCCATGCGAGGCCGAGAATGTGCTATAATGTGCGCCGTGAAACGGTTTGTGGAAACATGCCTCGTCGTGGCGACGATGCCGGTGTGGCTCGCCGCGGCGGCGGCAAGCGCGCTGGCCGTCCTCGTCACGATGGGCAGACCAATCCTGTTCAGGCAGGAAAGGGCCGGAAAGGACGGCAGGGCGTTCAAGATCCTGAAGTTCCGCACGATGCGCGGCGGCGAGGGAAGCGACGCCGAGCGCCTGACGCGCGTCGGCAGGATCCTGCGCGCGGCGTCGCTCGACGAACTGCCGCAGCTCTTCCAGGTCTTGACGGGGAAGATGGCGCTCGTCGGGCCGCGCCCACTGCCGGTCAGGTATCTGCCGCGCTATTCCCCCAGGCAGATGCGCCGCCACGAAACGCGGCCAGGCATCACCGGCTGGGCGCAGATCAACGGCAGAAACGCAATATCGTGGCAGCGCAAGTTCGAGCTGGACGTGTGGTATGTGGAGCACCGTTCGCTTGCGCTCGACGCGAAGATACTCTTCATGACCGCCGCGAAAGTGTTCAGACGCAGCGGCATAGACGCATCGGCAGCCGAAACCATGCCGGAATTCACGGGCGACGCAAGCGCCGCCCCGGCGCCGCTCACGACGCCATGAGGCGACGGACGGGATCGAGCAGCTGGGACTCCTTCGTGTACATCAGCATGTCGAGGATGAACGGAAGATAGACGATCAGCATGGCGATGCCGAGCGCGGACTTCACGGGCATCGACAGGAAGAACACGTTCAGCTGGGGCGCCGTGCGGTTCACGAAGCCCAGACCGAGAGTCGCCAGAAACATGACTATTATCACAGGCGCGGATATCACCACCGTCGTGCGCAGCATGCCGTCCAGCGCGCCGAGCAGCTGCGCCGGCGCGTCCGGCGCCAGTTTCGCCCATTCCCCGAACACAGGCCATATCTCGTAGCTCTTGTAGATCGCGCCGAGGAAGAGGAATATCGCGCCGCTCACGAAGAACACGGTGGATACGATCTGCGTGAAGAAGATGCCGGTCGTCGAGACCTGCGCGCCGGAGAGCGGCGAATACACCTCGCCCATCGTCGCGCCGCGCTGGTTGTCGATGAGGTTGCCCACGTTCTCCGCTATCCAGAACGGAATGGCCGCGAAGAAGCCAAGCAGGAAGCCCGTCACCGCCTCCTTGATCCCGATCAGCGCCAGCATCCCCATGTCTGGCTCGCCTGGCGGCATCGCCGCTTGGATGCCGGGCACCACGATGCAGGCGAAACCGAGAAGCGCCGCCCGCCTGGCCACGCCGGGTATCATGGTATCGGTCAGCGCGGGGCACACGGCGAACGCGCCGCCGATGCGCACCATCGCCAGCACCGCCGCGAGGACCCAACGGTGGAAATCGAGATAAGTCATCTCAGCAGCGCGAAATTGGTGAATATGTCCTGGGTGTAGAGGAGGAGCGCCGAACCCATCCAAGATGCGCAGGCTAGCAGCGTGAGGGAGATCGCTATGAGCTTGACGGCGAAGCCGAGCGTCTGCTCCTGTATCTGCGTGAGGGCCTGGAGAAGCGAGACCAGGATGCCGATGACGGTCGCCACCATGATCGGGATGAGCGAAAGGCGCAGGACGAGTATCAGGCAGGTCTGCGCGTAATCCAGCAACTGCGCCTGGCTCATATCGTGTACCCCCTGACGAGGCCTTGGATGAGAAGCGTCCAGCCGTTGACCATCACGAAGAGAAGCAGCTTGAACGGCAGGGATATGGTGACCGGCGAGACCATCATCATGCCCATCGCCAGGAGGATGTTGGAGACGATGATGTCGATGGCGATGAACGGCAGATAGACCAGGAAGCCGATCTGGAAAGCCTTCGTCAGTTCCGAGACGCAGAAGGAAGGCAGCAGGATGCAGAAGCTTTCAGGATCGACCAAGGCCGGTTCGTCAGGATCTTTCGCCCAGAGACGCTCGGCGGTGCTGACGAAGAACGCCCGCTCGCGGTCGGAAGTGCGCTGAGAAAGGAACCTGCGGAAAGGCTCGGCCGCGGCGGCGAACGCAGTCGAATGCGAGAATATCGTCGGGGCGTCCGCCGCCATGGACGGGGAGTCCTTGTCGGCCGGGGGCCGCGCCCTCTGCTCGATCTTGGCCTTGGCGTCCTCGGCCTTCAGGATATTCCAAGACTCTTGTGCGACCGGGGCCATGATGTAGAAAGTCAGGATCATGGCCAGCGCGTTGATGACCATGTTCGGCGGGATGGACTGTATGCCGAGCGCATTGCGGATCAGCGACATGACCACCACGATCTTCAGGTAGCTTGTCGCTATCATCGCCACGAACGGCAGCAGCGACATCCCGACGAATACGATGATTAGCGAAAAGGGGTCTGTATGGAACATGGCTTGGACGTTATGGCGTGATGGAGTGACGCAGAGTAACAGTCGGCGGGGCGCGTATCAGGCTGTTTCGACGAACAGAGCCGTCTGCCCGGCGAGTTTGCCCAACCGGCACATCGCGGCGGTCCTGCCGGCGACGACGAGCTTGAGCGGCGAGACGGCGGCGGGGATGCGCGCCGAGCCATCGAACACTTCGCCCAGCGCGACCTTGCCGGGCACGGCGGAGCGGACGCGGGCAAGCTCGTCTTCCTTGAACTCCGCGACGCCGTTTTCGTCCATCGCGAAGCGTCCCGCCGCGATCAGGCGCGGCGCTGCGGAGTCGATTTCCGGCAACAGCAGCGCGTCTCCCGGCGCGAGCGAGGCGACGTCTTCCTGCGACAACGGGAAGGCCGCATACTCGTATTCCGCATCGACTTCGGTATCGCGGATCGCCGGATGGGCCATGTCGAGATTGCGCATCTGCCCGAACGCCTCCACGATCGTGACGGAGCGGGTCAGCGTGAACGTGACGTCGGCGATGCGCGCGGCTATGGCCGATGCGTCGGGGCCGGGGGCATCCTTCTCCACGCCGTCGATCTTCAACTGGCGGCGGACGGCGTTCTCCAGCATCTGAAGGAACGGCCCGCACTCCTTCTCCACCAGGGCGAGGAGGATGGGTTCCGGGACTTCGGAGATCGACGGCCACAGGCGCGAAAGCTCCGGGAAGCGCGGCGACGGTGTCAATCCAAGCGTGTGCGGCTCGTCCTCGAAGCGTATCGCCAACGGCAGGATTTCGGCCGGGCGGATTGCATCCAGGCGCATGACGTCTTGTGCATCGCCGAGGCGGCACGGCATCGCCCACGCCGGAGAAGAGAGGATTTCGGCGGCCTTGGCCTCGCGCCACTGCGGGAGAGCCGCGACAATTTCACTGGGCTTCATTTCTTCCTTCCTTTCGTTACCCGCACCGACACGCTGTAGTGCTGCGCCACCCTCTCCGACAAGGCCGCCGTGAGATGCGGCAGCGCCTGCTGGATCACGTTCGCCGCCTGCTGCGTGGCCGGAGCGATCTCGACCGTCAGCGTGCCGCCTGTCAGATTGAGGCTTATTGCACTGCCGTCAAGGACATCCGACTTGAGATGAATCACCACTGCGCCGTCGCCGCGCGTCAGCGCAGAAGGCGGAGTGACCAGAATGCGGTCTATCACGGCCTGCGCAATGCTATCGACAGTGGATGCCACCGAGGCCGTATGCGCCGATGCAGCACCAAGCGCAACTTCCGACGCAAACAATGGATTGGGGACTGCGAATGATGAATTTGGCAGTGCCTCCAAGCCTTGCGGTGGCATTTCGCGACTGGAAAACTCCGGGGAGAGCGGTGAATTATGGATGA
>CAMOIK010000057.1 GCA_946615875.1 uncultured Verrucomicrobiota bacterium
TGCTTCGAGTTCGCCCCGCTCTCCAAGGGCACCTACGGCGTCTGCGACGCGGTCGCCACGGTCAAGGCCGCCGGCGGCACGTCCATCATCGGCGGCGGCGACAGCGTGAGCGCCGTCAAGAAGTCCGGCAAGGCGGCGGAGATGTCGCACATATCGACCGGCGGCGGCGCCAGCCTCGAGTTCCTCGAAGGCAAGGTGCTTCCCGGCGTCGCGGCGCTCACGGCCAAGTAAGGTCGCGGCGGCGCATTGCGCAAAGCGGGGGACGGCGCGCGACGCGCCGCCCCCCGCTTCGTTTTCCGCCCTCTTGCCGGCGGCGCCCAGGCCGCTTCAGCGCAGCCTGAGGCGCTTGGCGTGGTAGTTCATCATTCGCGGGGAGAGCCCCAGTTCCCTGCCTGCGGCGGAGCGGTTGCCGTTGTGGCGCCCGATGGACTCCTCCAGTATGCGCTTTGCGAAGGCATCGACCTGCTCGGCGAAGGTCATGCCGCCCGCCATGAAAGGCTCTTCGGCGAACTCCGGCGTCTGCAGCGACGGCGGCAGGTTGTAGCCGTGTATGCAGTCGTCCTTCGCGGTGAGGACGGCGCGCTCCATGCAGTTCTCGAGCTCGCGGACGTTGCCCGGCCAACCGTATGCCAGCAGCATGTTGATTGCCGGCGGCGAGAGGCGCTTGACGGACTTGGCGTATTTGGCGTTCATCTTCGCGATGAAGTGCTCTGCGAGCAGCACGATGTCGCCCGTCCTGTGCGCGAGGTCCGGGATGGAGATGGGGAAGACGGACAGGCGGTAGTACAGGTCTTCGCGGAACGCTCCCTTGGCCATCAACTCCTCCAGGTTGCGGCTCGTGGCGGCGATGAAGCGCACGTCGGCGCGCCGCTCGTCGTTGGAGCCGACGCGCGAGAACGTGCGCTCCTGCAGGAACCTCAGCAGTTTCACCTGCGTGGCGACGGAAAGGTCGCCGATCTCGTCCAGGAAGAGGGTGCCGCCGTCCGCCGCTTCGGCCCGCCCGATTCTGCGGGAGAACGCGTCGGTGAACGCTCCTTTCTCGTGTCCGAAGAGCTCCGATTCGACCAGCGCCTCCGGCAGGGCGGCGCAGTTGAGCGTGACGAACGGCTTGCCCTTGCGCGCGCTGGCCTCGTAGATCGCCCGCGCGACGAGCTCCTTGCCCGTGCCCGAGGCGCCGCGTATCAGCACCGTGGCGTCGCTCGGCGCCACCTGGCGTATCTGCTCGTAGACGAGGCGCATCTCGCGGCAGTTCCCTATGATTTCGCCGGGGTTGCCGTCGATTATCTCGCGCAGCCGCCTGTTCTCCGTGGCCAGCGCCTCGCGTTCGGCGCATTCTTCGCGGCAGACGGCGGCGGCGTCCGCGGTGATGTTGGCGATGATCTCCAGCAGGGCGACGTCGCGCGCCAGCGGGTCGGCGTCGGCCCTGCCGCCTTCGAACTGGCGATCGACCGACAGAGTGCCTATGACCTGGCCGAGATGGACCAGCGGCACGCATATGAACGAGACCGCTTCGTCGGCCGAGCGCGCTCCCGTCCTGTTCAGGAAGCGCTTGTCCTTGCGCACGTCCGGGACGACCTCCGCCCTGCCGGTGCGCGCCACGCCGCCCGTGATGCCTTCGCCGACATGGTAGCGCCCCAGCGCGCGCTCCTCCGCGTTCAACTCCTCGGTGGATGCCTCGATGCGCAGTTCGTCGCCTTCGAGCAGCGTGAACGTGCCGCGCAGCATCCCCATGCGGCGGTGCAGCAGATCGAGGACGGTCGCCAGGAGAGTCCTGACGTTGCGCTCGCGCACCAGCGAGCGCGTCACTTCCTGCAGCAGCAGTATTTCCTGTGGCAGTTCCACTTTCATTTGTTCGCCCGGTCTTGTTTGTCTGGCGTAGAAACTTCCCGCGCGGCGGCGCCCGCCGCGCCTTGTCAGCGCCGGCGGACGCTCACGGTGCGGCCCGAGCGCGACGAGCCGATGCGCGACCAGTCGCGCAGCAGCGCGGCGAAGCCCGGCGGCAGGAAGGCGTAGGGGCGCTTCTCCTGGGTGCGGACTATCGTCGCCTCCAGCCTGCCGTCCTCTCTCTTGCCGGTGCGCGCGGCGTGGGAATGCCATGCCTCGCCCGTGGCCGGGTTGGAGAAGTCGAATGCCTCCGGCACGTGCTCGAACGCGCCGTATCCTTCCGGGAACACGATGGTGACGGCGGTCTCGGCGCGGTTCGCGGCGTCAATGCCTATCGGGTTCTCGCGGACGCCGCCGACGATCGGGAAAAGCTGCTCGTAGAATTCCGGGATGGCGATCGTCGCCATGTCGCCGGATATCACGGCGAAGTCCGGGACGAACGCGGAGAACCTGAGCGTGGCCGGGTATCCATCGACGTCTGCAACGAGGTCGCTCGTCGCGACGGCGCCCTGCGCCACGGAGCCCAGCAGCTCCTGGTAGTGGCGGTCGCGCTCCTCGGGCAGCATCTCCGAATATTTTTTGCGGAAGGCGGCGGCGGCCGCGCCGAAAGTCTGCACTTCGCAGTCCAGGTCGATGGCGCCGTTCTCGCGGATGGCGATCTTCACGTGCTTGCGGACGGCGTCGGTGAAGTCTGCGGAAGCCGCCTCGACCTTGCCGAACTCCTCCGTCTCCGGGTCGAAGAAGTCGGCGCCGTCGAACGCCGTCACGCCCGGCGGGGAGTATTCGTTCTCCGTGCCGAAGTAGAAAGTGGAAGTCTCGCCGCCCCAGCAGAGGAAGCCGCCGGTGCGCACTTTGACGCGGCACAGGGGGAAGGCGAAGGCGCGGACGTTCGGGCGCCCGGCCATGTCGCGCTCGCGCAGCGCGGCGGGCGAGGCGGCGTCGTTCGCCGCGAACACCATGTCGGCGTCGAGCCCGGCGCCCTTCATCAGCGCGCACATAGTCCTGACGTAGTCGAGGCGGCAGCCGTAGCGCTCCTCCAGCACCGCGGCGACGTCGGTGGTCTGTGCGTCGAGCGGCACTTCGTAGAGCGAAGGCCCTGCGACGCGGACGTTCCTGGCCATCCAGTCGCGTATCGAGCGCATCGTGCCGCCCCACGGCGCATCGCCTTCTCCGCTCCACCGGAACGCGTCCACGGCGACGGCTTTGCGCAGGCGGGCGGCGGCGGCGGCGAAATCGTTGGACGACACGACGAGGCGGTCGCGCCAGAGGTCGCCGTCCGCGGTGAGCGGTTCGACGGGCACTACCTTCGCGTAGCGCACGGTCTTCGTTTCGCCGTTGAGGTTGAGCGTGATCTCGTCGGTGGGCTCGAGCGCGTCGAAGTCCCACTTCGCGTAGAATTCCGCCGGCGCGCGGCGTATCCTCGTGGCGGTCACGCAGGTGATCACGCTGCCGACCTCCACGCCCGGCAGATTGACCACCAGTTCCCTGGACGCCGGATAGCGCGGCGCGGCGGCGGCCCACTGGCAGTCGAAGACGTTCATCTCGTGCGGCGAGACGGCGGCCACCTTGCCGTTCCTGTTGGAGACGGTGGCGGACACTATTTCGACGGTCTTCCATGTCGGGTTGAACGAGAACTTGAGTTCCGAGAGCTTCTTCTTGCCGTCGTAGGTGAGCACCTGCTGCACCAGGGTGTTGGTCACGGTCCAGTCGCGCGGCGACGCCACCCACACGTCTTCGCGGTCGAGCAGGACGCGGGCGTTGGCGCCGGCGAAGCGGTCTTTCGCGAACACGGCGCGCTCGCGCTCCGCCGCCTCCACCTCCTTTATGCGCTCGCGCATCCGGCTGTATTCGTCGGGCGAGAACTCCACGGCGTTCACCGCGAAGCGGCGGCGCATCGTCAGCGTGTCGTTTTCGACCGTCGTGCTGCGCCGCCACGAATACGCGCCGTCTATGGCGACGTCTTCCGGGAGCTTCAGGGCCTTGCCCACCGTGCCGTTGAGTTTCACGGTCAGTTCTTCGTCCACCATCGCGGTGGAGTCGGTGACGAGAGGGTATTTGCGTTTCTCGAGCGACGTCTTGCCGTCGAGTATCCAGTTCGCCGCGCCGAAGGTGCGCGAAAGCAGCGGCGCGAGGAGCTCCGAGCGCGTCTCGCCCTTGACCAGCGTCTCCGGCAGACGCGCGGAGAGGCGTATTTCCAACGGCCTGGACGTGTCCTGGAGGTCTTTCGGCGAGATTTCGAGGTCGAGCAGCTCGGCGCCGCTCGAGAGCGCGGTGAGGACGCGTTCGAAGAGTTTGCGCCTGGCGTCCTTCTTGCGGCGCAGGAGCGCTTGGCGGTAGGCGTTGTCGTTGATGCCGCACATGGAAATGCTGCTGGCCAGCAGCATGGAGCCGTCGGTGTTCAACGAGCCTTCGCTCTTGATGCGCACGGCGTTGGCCTCGGCCTGTGGTATGGGCGAGGTGAGGAGGGTTTCGCCTTCCGGCGTGGCCACCAGGTAGGAGCGGTCGCTGAGGTATGCCGGCAGCAGGTCGCGGCTGGACTCGTCGGTCGGGTCCATCAGGATGTACTTGCTTTCGGCGCGGATGCCCTGCTCCGCGAGGGCGGCGATTTCCGGCGTGGCGGCGACCGCGGCAATGGCGTGGTTGAAGTAGGGCATGGGCACGTCCGGATCCATCTTCGCCCCGGCGTGGATGAGGACTGGGTAGGCCTCGAAGCCGGCTATGCGCAGCATCGCCACGAGCAGGGCGGCCTTGTCGCGGCAGACGCCGTAGCGGTTCACGAACGTAATGTCCACGTCGTGCGGCGCGTATCCCGGCGACGCGTCCTCCATGGTCAGCCCCATGTAGCGGACCTCCTGCGCCACCCACTTGTAGATGGCTTTCAGGAGGCGCGGGGCCGCGTCGGAAGCGGGCTGGCCGTCGGCTGAGCACGCCGCGCGCAGTTCCTGCACCTTGTTGGTGATGGCGGCGTTGGTCTTTTCGAGGTGCGGGAGGGAGACGTCCCAGTACCAGCGCGAGATTTCGCGCCAGTCTGCGGCGGTGGAGACGCGCAGGTGCTGCACCTGCGTGTATTGCGGCGGCATGTCTGGCTCCGGGAACATCTGCGGGGAGTTCTTCGCCGTCCACGTGCGCACCACCGAGCCGTCGGCGCGCGTCTCTTCGGCATACTCGACGTTGCCAAGCGCCTTGCGAAGGGCGATGCTCTTGAGCGGGCGTTCCGCCGGGGAGGTGATGCGGCAGACGGCGTTGAGCATCGGGCAGCTCCACTCCAGGACCTCCAGATCGGCCCACTGGTCCTTGATGCGCGACGCGAACTGCTCGCTGCGCGTGGTGTATGAGAGGAGGTCGCCGACCTTGACGCCTGGAATGACGCACACGACGCGCCGCGCCATCGGATCGTAGATGTTCTCGCTGGCGGAGGAATTGTCCGTCATCTCCTTCGTGACGGCCGCGACGTCGATCTCCCTCTTCGTGCCGTCCGCGCTTGTGACCGAGGCGGAGAGGATGGCGGCCTTGCCGTATCTGGCGGAGTAGCGCAGCGACACCTCGGACTCCTCGCGCCGCCCCTTCTCCGTGAGGATCTTCAGAGTCTGCGAGGTGGTGCGCACGTACGTGCCGTCCGGGTTGTAAACGATGTCGTCGAAGCTGTCCACCAGCACGCAGTCGGCGTCGGGGAAGCGTTCCTGCGTGACGTCGCTCCATTCTTGCGCGGGTCTGGCGATCGCGGCGGTCGTCGCCGCCGCCGCCAGCACGATAAGCTTTGTGCATTTGTTCATAGACGCACATTATACCATATTTTGGCGGTTAGCGGGGCAGAGGGCGGGGGGTGGAGGCGTTTTCCCGTCGCCCCCGTCCTCGCAATTTCGCCGGACGCCGCGGCAAAGGGCCGCAGTGGGCGTTTCGCCGACAACCGACAGCGGAAATATGGTATAATATACCGGACAAAGCGATATTTGACGAGAGAAAGAAACACTGGTATGCATTGCACGACTGTCCTTTTTCTGGCGGCGACGTTGACGAGGTTCCTGGATCCGTACACCGTGGTGTACCAGTCCGACGAGGGCGAGAGCGACATGAAGGTCTCCACCCCCGCCAGGACCGACAGCTGGCCGATGCCGCACGGACTGAAAGATCCGCTGGCGAAGAAACTGGAGCCCCGCGTGATGTGGACGCATTTCTACGTGTACGACAAGGCGCAGCCAGGCTACGACGCCGCCGCGCCCAGCGAACTTTTCAAGGTGAACCAGGTTGGGTATCTGCCGTGGGCGCCAAAGTTCGCCTACATGGGCGCGTGGCTCGGCCCGCATCTCGGCGCATGGAAGCCCCGCGAGCCGCTGAAGGGGTGGCAGCTGGTTGATGCGGCCACGGGCAGGACCGTGCTGGACCGCCCGGCGCCGACGGTGCGCGTGCACGATGGTTGCACCGAGGAGGGGACGCCGTTCACCGGCGAGGAGACATACGAGATGGAGTTCTCCTGCGTCACCAACGAAGGGACGTATTTCGTGCGCGTGCCGGGCGTCGGCAGGAGCGCCGACTTCCGCATCGCGGCGTCGGCGGCGGAAGACGCCTTCCGCGTCCACATGGGTGGGCTCTATCAAAAGCGCTGCGGCGTCGCGAAGGAGGAGCCGTGGACCCATTGGGTGGCGGGAGAGTGCCACAAGCAGGTTGTGCGCAGCATCTTTCCGCCCGACGAAGGGACTCTCGACCCCAAGGTGCGGTGGTTCGAGATCATCCACTGGAACACAGACTGGCAGGGCGGGGACCGGATCATCGCGCCAGGCGGCTGGCACGACGCGGCGGACTACGACCGCCGCCCCATGCACATGAACATCGTGAACGACCTGTGCGCCGTCTATCTGATGAAGCGGGAGAACTTCCGCGACGGGCAGCTGCTGATGCCGGAGAACGGCAACGGCATCCCCGACATCCTGGACGAGGCGGACTGGGGGCTGCGCCACCTGCTCGCCGTGCAGGATGAGGACGGCGGCGTGGGCACGTGGTTCGAGACCGTCCGCCACCCAGTGCCGGGCAGCGTGGCCGAAAGCGACCCGATGCAGTATGCGGTCTCGCGCGCCACGCGGCGCAGTTCGCTGATGTTCGCCGCCCACGCCGCGATGCTGGCGCGCTGCGGCGACACCTTCCGCGAGACCTACCTGGAGCCGGCGAAGGCCGCGTGGCGTTTCGCGACGACCTCCAGGGCGAAGAAAGACGTGTTCGAGGTGAAGCGCAAGCGCATGAAGGTCTTCACGGAGAGCGACGTGGTTTACTGGGACGAGCCGACCGAACTGCCGGCGCAGTATCTCGTGAAGGCGGCCATCAACCTCCACGCGCTGACGGGCGACGCCTCCTACCTGGACGCCTGCAAGGCCGAGGTGAAGCGGCTGGCGGAATGCGTGAAGCACGACGCTTGGAACTGGCCGCCGCTGCTCTTCGCCGGCGAGCGCGTCGCCGGCTATCCGCCGGAGCTTCGGGAGTTCTTCGGCGCCTGGGAGCGGCGAACCCTCAATGTGGCAGATGACATATGCAAGCAGATCGACACGTCCTACGCCTACCGCGCGCCGTGGTTCGCCCCGCGGCAGGGCAACGTCCAATCCATGGCCTGGGGGATGTGCCACCCGCTGCGCCGCGCGCAGTATCTCGTGGCGGCGCACGGCATCACGGGCGACGCGAAATACCTCCGCGCCGCCTCCGTCGCAAACGACTTCCACAACGGCTGCAACCCGTCCGGCTCCACGCTGACGAGCGGCCTGGGGCGGGTGTATCCCGTCTCGTTCCTCGATCTGCCGTCCTACGTGGACGGCATAGCGGAGTATGTGCCCGGCATAACGCCCTACCGCTGGACCTACGGAATGCCCCGCAGGGCGGTGGCGATGGTCTATGGCGGCAACAAGGCCGCCGCCTCCCGCTGGCCGATATGGCGGCGCTGGCCCAACCTCGAGAACCAAACCGTCGCCGCCAGCGAATACACCGTGTGGGAGACGATCGCGCCCGCCGCCAGCGTCACCGCGTATCTGATGGCGCCGGGCGCTTCCAAGCCGCAGCCGCGCCCGCGTCCCGCCAAGCGCCTGGCCGACCTCCCGGGCTATTGGATGCTGCCGTGAGCGATATGGAAACACCGCAACCCACGATGCCATGAAAGAATTCGCAAGGAAGCTGAAGCGCCGCCTCGAAGCGGCGGTGGCGCGCGCGAAGACGCGGCGCGAAGCGAAGGCGGCGTTCCGCTACGACCTCAAGCAGTTCCTGGAGGGCGCTGGCGCGCTGCACCTCGACAGAATGGCGGCGGCGCGCTCCGAGATCGTGATGGCCTACCACGTCGTCGAAAAAGGCCTGACGATGCCGCACCGCCGTCTCGGCTTCGGGAAGGGCGCGATCGTGCATCTCGTCAATCTCATCGACGCCTTCGAACGGCGCTTCGGCTCCGGCGATGCGCAGGTGCGGCACGCCGTCGCCGTGCTGAAGGCGTATCGCGAGCTCCACCGCGACTGGCCGGAGCCAATGCCGAAGCTGGACGCGTTTCTCGCAAAGCGCCCGGACGTCGCCGCCGCCGCCCAGCCGCACGTCAGGCGGGAAGACTTCTTCGCGCAGCGCGACGCGGCGTTTCCCTCCTTCGCCGCATCGCGCCACGTATGCCGCCATTTCGCCGCGCCCGTGCCGCGCAAGACGCTCGAAGACGCCATCGCGCTGGCCATGACCGCCCCGAGCGCCTGCAACCGCCAGCACTGCCGCGTGCACGTCATCGACGACGCCGGACTGCGCGACAGGCTTTTCGCGCTGCAGGGCGGGACGCGAGGCTTCGGCCAGGACGCCGACAAGGTGATCGTCGTGACCGCCGACCTGTCGGCTGTCTGCTGGGCGTGGGAGCGCCACGACGCCTACACGAACGGCGGGATATTCGTCATGAATCTCTGCTACTCGCTGCACTGGCACGGCATCGCCTGCTGCATCCTGCATTGGTCCGTGGCGCCGGAAAACGACCGCGCCGCGCACGAGCTGCTCGGCATTGCGCGGAGCGAAGCCATAGTGCAGGTGCTGGCCTGCGGGATGCCGCCGGAGGAATTCGACGTGGCCGGCTCTCCTCGCCTTGACGCTAAAGAGGTGACGACATGGCATCGATAAGCATCTTGGTGCGCGCCCGCAACGACGAGGCGCTGATCGGCCGCACCCTGGAGGGGATCTATTCGCAGAAGGTCGCCCTTCCCTGCGAGGTCGTGGTCTGCGACGACGGCTCCACCGACGGCACGCGCGACATGGCGGCGAGGTTCGGCGTGCGCTTCTTCGAGCGTCCGCCAGGGCCATACAAGCCGGGGAGGACGCTGAATGCGCTCGTCGGCGCGGCCAAGGGCGAGATCGTCGTGTTCAACAATTCCGACGCCGTGCCGCTAGACGAGAATTGGCTTGCCAATCTCGTCCGCCCTCTGCTGGCCGCGCCGGAGAAGCCGCGCTTCACGTTCGCCAACCAGCTGCCGCGCCGCGACGCGTCGGCTCTGGTGCGCAAGGATTCGGAAAGGGCGTTCGGCGACGGCAAGGTGCAGGCGACATGGCGCTTCTTCTTCTCGCTGGCGAGTTCGGCGACGTGGGCGCGCATGCTGCGGGAAGCGCCGTTCGACGAGGGCATGCAGTATTCCGAGGACGTGGAGTGGGCGTGGCGCAACTCCCGCCGCGCCGAGGACCCGGTGGAGATCGTCTATTGCCCCGACGCGCACGTCGAGCATTCCCACAACTACACGCTGGCGGAGCTGGCGCGGCGCTTCCGCGGCGAAGGGAAGGCGGACGCCGAGATCTTCGGCGACCGGCCGTCGCTCGCCCGCGAGGCGGCGGCGGCAGTGCGCGAGACGCTGCGCGACTGGGCGTATCTCGCGCCGCATCCGCGCGACTGGCGCGAAATGCCCGCCGCTCCGCTCCGCCGCCTGGTCCAGAGGATTTCCCATTGGAAAGGAACGCGCGAATGAAAGTCCTCCTTGGCGGCATCCCGTTGGGTTGCGACAACATCGGCGACGAGGCCATAATAGCCTGCGTCGTGAAGATGCTCAGGCGGTCCATTGACGGCGTGCGGCTGACCGTGGCGACGGCAGACCCCGCCACGGCAGAGCGCCTGGGCGTCGAGGTCGTGCCGCCGTTCGGCTTCGCCGGCCGGTCGCTGGACGGCTTCGCCGACGTGGCGCGGCGCCACGACGCATACGTGTGGTGCGGTGCGACCGGCCTTTCGGACTATCCGGGCGTGGCCCTCGATCTGCTGGAGTCCGCCCAGCGGGCCGGCGTGCCGACGTTCGTGTGGGGCGTGGGCATGGACGACGAGCTCAACCCTGTATTCTTCCGCGTCTCCGGACGCAAGCGCGCCCTGTTGGCCGCCTTCGGCCTGACGGGCTTCGCCGAGCGCGCGCTGCGCGAACGCCTGAAACGCCGCATCGCCCGCATCCTGCCGCGCTGCAAAGGCGTGTGGCTGCGCGATCCGCAGAGCGCGCGGATGCTGGAGTCCATGGGCTTCGCCGGCGCGGGAGTGGCCGCCGACACGGCGATTTTGTGCCGCGCGCCCTCGCCGGGGCGAGCGACCGGCGCGGCGCGGCTGGGGCTGTGCATTTCGACGCAGCGGCAGGTGCGCGACTTGGACGGCGTGAAGGGGATGGTGGCGGCGGTGAGGGCGGCCGGTGCGGAAGTCGTGGGCATTCCCATGAACCCGAAGACCGACCGCGCGCTGCTGGAGAGCCTGGGCGTGGAGTGCATCGCCGGGCGCGAGCCGGAAGACGTGTGCGCTGCGGCGGCGGAGTGCACGGTGGTGCTTTCCAGCCGCCTGCATCTGCTCATACTCGCCGCCAACGTCGGCACGCCTGTCATGGGCATCGCCCGCGGCTCCAAGCTGGCGAACTGGCTGGCAAACTTCGGCAGGACCGTGGAAGGGGACGTTTACTCCTGCGACTGGGCCGAGGTCACGCGGCACGTGCTCGCGGCGCTGAAGGGCGGGCGGGGCGACTGGGACGCCGTGCGCGAGGCCGCGTATGCGCGGCTGACCGCCCGTTTCGAGTCGGCCAGGGCGGAGTTCGCCGGGAGGCTGAAGCAATGCGGATGATGGTGTATGTGGAGTCCTCCGCCATAAGGGGAGGCATAGAAGTCTTCGCCGAGCGCCATGTGGCCGCGCTCCGCGCCGCCGGCCACGCCGTCGATGTGGTCTCGGACCGCAATCCGCCGCGCTCGATGTTCGCGGACTACGACGAGATCGTGGTGCACAAGTGCGGCGACGTGGCCACGCTCGAGGCGTTCCCGCCGGAGAAGACCACGCTCTACGTGCACGACCACGAGCCGATATGCCCGCGCACCCACGCCTACACGCCGCTTGGCCGGAACTGCACGCGCCCTGGCGCGTTGTGGCCGTGCATCGTCTGCGCGCCGGCGTGCCGCCGCTGGCGCGACGCGCTCGGCAGGGTGCTGACGCAAGGGCGGCGCAAGCGGGCGATGGCGCGGTTCAGGCGCATCGTGGTGATTTCGGCTTTCATGAAATCGCGGCTCGTCGCGAACGGCATTCCCGCCGACAGGATAAGCGTCCAGCCGCCCGAAATCCCGCGCCCCGATCTCTCCGGCTCCCCTCGGTCTTCTCGGCCTTCCGCGCACGTCGATCTTCTATACGTGGGGCAGCTGGTGCGCGGCAAGGGGGTGCATCTGCTGCTGCGGGCGATGGCCGGGATGAAGAGGCGGCGCACGCTGGACATCGTGGGGACGGGCAACATGGAAGGGCGGCTGAAGCATCTCGCCGCGAAGCTCGGCCTCGGCGATCGCGTTCGCTTCCATGGGTTCTGCGGCAATCCGCAGGAGTGGATGGCGGCGGCCGGGTGCGTGGTCGTGCCGAGCTTCTGGCAGGAGCCGTTCGGGCTGGTGGCGGCGGAGGCCGTCGCGCTCGGACGCAACGTGGTGGCGTTCGCCATCGGCGGTCTGCCGGAGGCCTGCGCAGGCAAGGCGACGCTGGTGCCGCCCGGCGACATTGCCGCCCTTGCCGCGGCGTTGGACAGAGTGTAGTCGGTAGTTGGCAG
>CAMOIK010000058.1 GCA_946615875.1 uncultured Verrucomicrobiota bacterium
CCGAAACCAAAACGGAGCGGGTGCAAGCGTTCTCTAATACACACGACGGAGAACTATGGAGAGAATTGGGAAAACATGAAATATGCTTGGAAAACAAGGGTGGGCAGAGAAAGAGAACAGTCAATGAAAACTTAATGTCTGCGCCACCAAGCTACTCCGGGTTCATGTGTAAAGTGCTGCATGGTGGCGCATGGTTGCAGACAAGAAACAATTTCCTCTGTCCCGGCGACTATCATGATCTGCAACTTCTCCATAGTCCTTCTCCGTCTGGAGATACCGCACAATACAGGCGCGATAGGACGGCTTTGCGTCGGGCTTGGGGTGCCGCTGCATCTCGTCAGGCCGCTCGGTTTTGCGCTTGACGACCGTTCGATCGCCCGGGCCGGGCTTGACTACTGGCCGCATCTCGACGTGACGCTGCACGACACATGGGACGGTTTTCTCGCAGAAGCGAGGCCGAAGCGCCTCCATTTCCTGTCCACTCGCGGCGAGAAGTCGCTTTACGAGTGCCGCTTCCTGCCTGGCGACGCGCTGGTGTTTGGCAATGAATCCTCTGGACTGCCCAAGTCGTTCTATGAGCGCTACAGGGATTCGTTATTCCGAATCCCGATGCCCGGCGAGCACGCGCGCAGCATCAATCTCGCCAACGCCGTCTCGATCGCTGCCTACGAGTGCTACAGGCAGCTGGCGTCCTGAAGCGTGGCGTTCGTGCCGACAGGCGCATTCTGCCGCTGCATGGCGGCGCCCGACGGGAGCGTGGATGGGTCGCGGACGACGCCCTGACCGTATATCGTCGTCCAGTCGTCTCGCATTGATACGGGGATCCAGCCGTTGTCCGCGCAGGCGGAGCGCATTTTCCTCGCCTTGGAAAGATTGCCGTATTCCCGTTGCGTATCGTCGCAAAGGAGCATGAAAGCCATCGAGCGCCGGCGGCTGTTCTGCAAAGTGTAGTTGAGCATGCTGGCGTCGCTGGAGCTGTTGCCGAACGCCAGCACCGGGTGGACGCCTATCTCCCTGGCGATGACAGCCACCTTGTTCATCTGGAGGTTCTTGACGATGCTCGCGCCGCCGAGAATAAGAGTATCGCCAGTCCCGTATTCGTAGTCCAGACCGTCGCGGCCGTCCTGCTTCTGCGCGACGAGGGAACTATCCGAGCCGATGATCTGGCGTGGCGGCAGTGAGAGGCCGTCTTCGACGACGGGGCGCGCTACCATCCTGTCGGTCCCGCTGCAGACGTAAACGGTGAAGCCGTTGTCGGCCAGGAAGCGCACCGTCTGCGTCATCGGGAGGTAGAAGGCGTCGCCTCGGCGCATTCCCGCGAAACCCGGCTGTGGCCCGGCCATGAAAGAGCGGACGTATCCGGCGAGAGTTTCCGGCGTCATGCCACGCCAGGCTTCGGCCATCATGCGTTCGCGTTCTGCGCTGAGGCCCGGCCAAGCCCCCGTGGCGCGCGCGGACATGGCGGCGTCGGTCTGTTCGTCCGTTGCGCGGAAGTTCGGGTCGTCCAGCACGCGATGCTCGAACAGCATCCAGTCGAAGTATGTCGGCGCGGTTTCGCAGAAGAGAGTGCCGTCGAAGTCGAACACGGCGATGCGCTCGTCCGGCGGGATGAAGTCCGGCGAGCCGGCTTTCGTGGCGGCGGCCACGTATTCGAGCAGCGCGGTCTTCGCCGGTGCGCCGTCCTTCCACAGCGAAAGGGGGTCGCCGTGGTTGTCGGCGCCGTCAGGTGCGAGGCATCCGGCCTGCAGCAGCAGGGCCAGCGCGAAAAGCCCGAATGATGCGAAGCGGGCGGGTTTCATGTAGATTGCTTTCTCCTTGTCGCGCCGCGGCGCTACGCCTGCGGCGGTGTTTTCATTTCCAGCCGCCGTTCTTTTTCCGGCAGGAGGCGGCTGAAGAACTCGTTGATGCGGAAAGGGAGGATCGAGAGCAGCCATGCGGCCAGGCGCATGGGCCACGGGAACGCGATCAGCCCGACATTGCGTTCGGCGCGCGCGAGGATGATTTCCGCCGCCTTGTCGGCCTCCATGAAGAACGGCATGGGGCAGGTGTTTCGCGCCGTGATGCGCGAGCGGACGAAGCCAGGGCATATCGCGCTCACCATGATGCCCTCCGGCGCGAGCATTCCGCGAAGCGCCAGCGCCCAAGTCTTCATGCAGCTCTTCGCGGCAGAGTATGAAGGGCAGGCGGGCAGCGGGCCGTAGCCGGCGATGGAAGAGGTGATCAAAATCTGCCTGCGGGACGGGGACTTGCGGCTTCTGAATATCTCGATCGCCGACAGCACAACGTTGAGGTTGCCGCCCACGTTGACCGCGAACGCGTCGCGCACATTCCCTTCGCTTTCCATCCCTGTGCCTACGCCGGCATTGGAGAAGACGCGCTCCAGCGGCGCGATGCCGTCGCATTCCTCCAGCCAGCGGCGGACGAGCGCTTCGTCGCGCACGTCGATGATCTCTGCGTGGACCGTCGCGCCCAGCCCCCGGCATCTGTCGGCCACGGCGTCGAGGCGTTCCGCGTTGCGCCCGCACAGGAACAGCGTGTCGCCGCGCTTGGCGCAGGCTTCCGCCAGCGCTTCGCCGATGCCGCTCGAGGCTCCCGTGATGAGTGTGTTCATGGTTTCTCCAGGATCGAGGCTGCGCCGTCTAGCGCTGTCTGCGGAAGGCGTGAACGCCCAGCGCCAGGAATATCGCGTAGGGCAGGATGGCGCACGGGATCGGATGCAGGAACCCGAGGTTGGCGGCGACCATGCCGCCTATAACCAGGCCGTAGAACGCGAAGAACATCGCCAGCGCGCCGAGTATGCCCTTGAAGACGGACTGCCGCCCGGACGATACGCCCGCGGGGATGGCGAACAGCGTCATCACGATGCAGGCAAGCGGCGACATGATCTGCGCCCACGCCGCGAACTCGTATTCGCGTCTGGTTTCGTCGGAGAGGTTGGCGTTGGTGCGCAGATGGCGGAACTTGCCGGCCACGGAGTTGTATTGCTGCTTGCGGCTTTGCGCCATCAGGTCGTCGGGCCGCTCGTTGAACGACGGGAAGACGCGCAGTTTCAGCGCGTCCAGCGCGGGCGTCTTCGTGGCGATCTCCGCGCCTTTGGTGTCGTAGTGCTGGACGGCCGGATCCCGGAACCACCACTCGCCGTCCAGCCAGTCGGCGCGCGCCGCGCTGACATGGAAGGCGCGCGAGCCGTCGGGACGGTCCTCAGTAACGTTCACGCCCAGCAAATGGCGGCCGGCGGCGTCCTCCACGCCGTCGGCCGACCAAATGCGCCGGTCCGCCGAGTTGCGGTAGTCGAGGCGTCCGGAGCGTTCTGCCTTGCGCATATTGAAGCGCTCTTTCTTGAGGCGCATCGCCCACTGCGCGTTCGCCGGCACGTAGGACTCGTTGATCCATGCGACGAAAACCGCCATCGCGCATGCCACGAGCATAATGGGCATGGCGATCGCCGCGAAGCTCACGCCGCTCGCTCTCATCGCCACCAGCTCCGAGTGGCGGCAGAAGTTCCACATCGTGTACAGCGCGGCGAGCATGAGCGCGGCGGGGGCGAGATAGTGGAAATACGGCGCGAGATACCCCGCGAAATACTTGACCGTGGTCGCGGGCGGAAGTTTCGTCTCCATAAGGCGCGAGAACGAGCCGAACAGCTCAAAGAGCACGTATATGGCTACGAAGCCCATCATGCAGTAGGCCAGCGGGACGAGATATTCCCGCAGTATGTATCGTTGCAGTTTTTTCATTGCAGCATCGCGCCCTTCAGTTCGCGCACGGAGTCGAAGCCGTGGCGGCGGCAGTAGTCGATGATGCCGTCGTGGACTTCGCGGACCACGCCGGGGTTGGAGAAGACGGCCGTGCCTATCGCGACGGCCGTGGCGCCGGCCAGCAGGAACTCCAGCGCGTCCTTCGCCTCGTACACTCCGCCCATCGCGAGTATCGGAAGGCTCGTCGCTCTCGCCGCGTCCCACACCGCCTTTACGGCGACGGGATGCACTGCGCGGCCGGAAAGCCCGCCGGTGCGGTTCGCCAGCACCGGGCGGCGCGCCTCCACGTCGATGACCATCGCGGGAATCGTGTTGATAAGCGATATGGCGTCCGCGCCGCCGTCTTCGCAGGCGCGGACGTACGGCCTGACGTCCGGCACGTTGGGCGCGAGTTTGACGACGAGCGGCAGCCGCGTCGCCTTGCGGACTTCGCCGACGAGGCACCGCAGCACCTCAGGATCCTGCCCGAACGTGTGCCCGCCCGCCTTGACGTTGGGGCACGACACGTTGCATTCCACGGCAAACGCGCCGGAGGCCGCCGCCGCCGCGGCGTCCAGGCGCGCGGCCACTTCGGCATACTCCTCTATAGACCCGCCCCATATATTGACTATCATGGGCAGGCCGCACAGTTTCTCGCGGTAGAGCGGCACGTAGTGCGAGAGGAATTCATCGATGCCTGGGCCTTGCAGGCCTATGGCGTTCACCAGCCCGCCCGGCACTTCGACGTGGCGCGGCATTTGGTTGCCGGGCCACGGCGACATTCTGACGCCTTTCACCGTGGCCGCGCCCAGGCACGAGTAATCGACGGCGCCGAGGTATTCGGTGCCGTAGCCGAACGTGCCGCTGGCGGTGGTCAGCGGCGTGGCCATTTCCAGGCCGCCGAGATTCACGCGGGTATCTATTGCCATATCAGTTCCTTTGCGGGGAATACGGGACCGTCGATGCAGCAGCGGGCATTGCCGCCCACCGTGCGCTGGATGCAGGCGAAGCACGCGCCGACGCCGCAGACCATGTGCCTATCCACGGAAATCCAGCCGGGGACGCCAAGGCTGACGGCGCGTTCGCTCACCGCCTTGAGCAGGCCGTCCGGGCCGCACGTGAAAAGCTCGAACGCCTCGCCCGCGCCGCGCAGCCGGGCGATTTCCCTGTCCAGCGGCGCCGTGACGAAGCCTTTCTCGCCGGCCGAGCCGTCGTTCGTCGCCACTTTCGTCTCGACGCCCAGCGCGGCGAAGCGGTCCAGCGCCAGCAGGTCCGACGCCGTGCGGGCTCCGACGAAGAGCGTGGTCTTGGTGCGCAGGCGCCTGGCGAGGAAGTGCAGCGGGGCTACGCCGTATCCGCCGCCGACGAGAAGGGCGGTGCCGTTGCATTCCGTCGGGAAGCCGCGTCCGAGCGGGCCTTCCACCTGCACGGCGTCGCCGGGCTTCACCGTGTTGAGCGCGGCCGTGCCGCGTCCGACCGTCTTGTAGAGCACGGTCACCGTGCCGTCTTGCCCGGACGCGTCGAAGACGGAGAACGGGCGGCGCAGCGCGGACGCTTCAAGCGTCGGCACTTTCACGTGCACGAACTGCCCCGGCCGCGTCTCCGCCGCCATGCCGGGCGCGTTGAGGACGAGGAGGCGATACCCCGCGCCCATTTCGCAGTGGCTTGCCACAGTGGTTGTTTCGTCAATCATTGCCTCGGGCTCCGTAGAGGTTGGTTTTGTCGCGGCTCCCGCCGGTCGTCCAGCAGTTCGAATGCGCGAACCATGTTGGCGCCCAGCAGGAGGATCTGCCAGCTCATGTATATCCAGGCGAGTACGATGGGGAAGAACGCGAAAGAGCCGTAGAGCGCGCTAGACTTCGCCACGCCCACCTGCGCCACCGCGCACGCCTTCATCCAGCAGCCCAGAAGGATGCCCGTGAGCGCGCCTCCTTTCAGCGCCGCCTTGAAATCCACGCGGCAGTTCGGCAGCGTGGCGTAGAGGAACGCGAAGTCGAGCGCCGTGAACGCCAGCGTTATCCCGATGCGGAACAGCCACGAGCCCAGGAACCATACCAGTCCGGCCCCCACCCATTGCGTGAGCCATGTCGCGCCGAGCGTGGAAACGATCACGTTCTTCGCCACGTTCAGTATCGGCAGCGACATCGCCAGCGCGCCTATCACGGGCAGGATTATCACCACGGAAAGGTACATCAGGCCGCGTTTCCAGACCGGGCGGGGGCGCGGCACGCCCCATATCTCGTTGAAACTCTCCTCTACCATCCCTATCGAACTCACGACCGTCCACAACAGCGCGGCGAAACCTATCCATCCAAGCGTGCCCACGTCGAACTTGTCAATGCGCTTGAACACCGTGTCGGAAAACTCCCGCGCCCTCCTGCCGAGGTCGGCCGCCACCGCCTTGCGCGCTTCCAGCGCCTGCTCGTCCCCGGTCGCCGCCAGCTGCGCAAGCTCGTCGTCCTGCCCGGACTCTATGCTGGTGATCATCGCATCGATCTGCCGGTCTATGTGGCGACGCACCAGGTCGTCCGCGTTGAACGTCTTGGCCGCCAGCAGCAGGATGCAGAGAATCGGTACGAGCGCCAGCATGGAGAAATACGTCAGACCCGCCGCGTGCATCGTGCAGTGGTTCGCCAGAAAGCCATGAACCACAAGCCTGCCCCACTCGTATGCCTTCTTCATGCCCTGCTACTTAGCCTAATCTTAGTTGCCGTGCCGAAAAAACGGGAGTCGGCGTCGTGCCGGCTCCCTGCGGAGTCCGCAGCCTCAGGCGGCGGAGATTGCCTCGTTGGGGCACTGCGCCGCGCAGGCGCCGCAATCGACGCACTTGTCGGGGTCGATCGTGTAGGCGGTTCCTTCCGAAATCGCCTCGGCCGGGCAGGCGTCCTTGCAGCACCCGCACGCAACGCACTTCTCTGCTTCAATCTTGTGTGCCATCGTTTCGTCTCCTTGATTGGTAAACGCCGCGTATTATACCATATCTTCCATCTCCTGTCCATGGTTTAGGCGCGTCTAATCCGTTTCCCGGCAAGGACGGCCTTATGTTCGTCCGCCATGCGACGGTCTAGCGGAAGTTCGACCCTCCCGCCGCCTTGCCTCAACTCTATAATATAGACTCAATATAGACTCGCCCGACTCCATATATGGATATTGACAGGTCTATGGAAGCATTTTGCATTGCATTTGCCCGTTTTTCCATTTCGCCCGTCCAACGCTCGTCTCGCCCGCCAAAGAGTGCAAATATGCAATTCGGGATGTTCGATTTTACAAGTTTTTAGGGGTTGCGCGAATTGTCGGAATTTTGCTATAATGTGTGCGTCATGAGGGGTGTTGCACATAGCAAAAGGTGCTTTTTCGCCTTTGCAGACGCGGTTTTCGCCGCGTCCGGGGTGAGCGTGTCGCAATTTACCCCCCCCCCCCCCCCCAGACAATAACGGTGCGCCGGGGCGCACGGCGTCCATATCCACACCCTGTGCACGGGAACGCGCGAGGCGTTTCCGGCGCGGCGGCGCTTTCTTCTCTTTTCCCACGAAAACCCCAAAAGGAGCTCATCAAATGAAAAGACGACTGAAACTCTTGCTTGCGGCGTTTGCCGCATTCGCTACGGGCGCCGCCCTCGCCGAGGACGCGTATATTCAGTCCGACGGCACGCAGTTCATCAACACGGGCTACTACCCGAACGGAAAGACGAAAATAGAGGTCGATTTTCAACTTACAGAGGCTAAGGAAGGTAGCGACTGCGTCTTCGGCAATTACGGGGACTCGAATTTTTCCGTTCTCCTTTATGCCAAGCCAAACGTTTCATCCGAGCAGTTCCAGTTCTGCGGCAGGGATGGCGGATGGAATGCTCAAAACACGGGTGTCGCTGTCGATACGGAGCGCCATAGAGCCGTAATCGACGTTCCGGGAAAGAAGACCGAGATGTTCGCGTCCGACGGAACGCGAGAAGGCAGCGCGTCTTTCAAAAGCGATTGGACTTATGAGGCAAAGGCGAACTGGCCGATAGCCCTGTTCGCGTCGTGCAACAACGCGTCCGGCACCAGCGCAAGGCAACACGTCAAGGCCAAGATATACGGTGTGAAGATATGGGAGAGCGACGACAAAGGCCAGACGCAGCTCCTTCACGATTATTCGCCGACAGTCAAGGGCGGCATTGCGGGCTTCCTCGATGCGCAGACCGGCACGTTCCTCTACGACACTCGCGCCCCCGGCGCCGGTGTGTTCTCGTATGGCGGCGACATCAAGACTGTTGCGGACGATGGATATGTAGAGAGCGACGGCAACGAGTTCGTGAACAGCCGCTATCATGTCAACCCGGCGACGAAGATAGAAGTGGATTACGCTCTCACCGACACGACCACCGGACAGCAGCGCATCTGGGGCATGGACGGAGAGGAGCCGATGGCGTCGCTGTATGTGCAAGGCGCGCTGACAATCGCTTTTGGCTTCGGCGACACTTTCGTCAACAGCGACACGCAGACGGGAATCAAGGCCGATACCGCCCGGCACACGGCGGTCATAGACGTCGTGAACAAAAAGGCGGCTTTCATAACTGGCGTCACCACCAATTGGGTGAAGAACGCCATCCTTGATACTCACGTGCCGACGAAAACCGCGCGTAGGCCGATCGGTCTCTTCGGAGACCTTTCCAATGTCAATGGCACCGGCGCGAACAACAATGCGAAGGTGAGGATATATCGCGCAAGGTTCTGGACCGGCGACGAGCTCGTGCACGACTACGTCCCTTGCGTCCAAGGAGGAATTGTCGGCCTCAAAGACAATGTCGACGGCGCGTTTGTCACGGCGGAAGGCGCTGGCGAGCTGAAGGCCGGCGGGAACATCGCCGAAGAAGCGGGCCCCGGCTACATAGCGAATGGCCGCGAGGCTTACTTCGATACGGGCCACACTCCTACGCCGCATACTCGCGTTGAAGTGGACTACCTTTGCATGGACGACCACAAGGACTGGCGAATCTTCGGGTCGTTCGCTGGCGGAAAGCTTTACATGAACCACTACGTGAACGGCGGCCAGAATTACGCATGGAGCTGCATGGACGGCAACGGCAACTGGGAGACGACCGGCATACGTGTCTATACGAAGCGCCGCCGCACGTTCATACTCGATCCCCATACAGACTTCGTCGGGCTTGTGACCGCCGGATACACGAATTACACGGCCAAGGTTTCCACCGTGATCGCTGGCAAGGACGGCACGTATGTGCAGAACGGCGGTCGAACGCTCAAGCTGTTCGCCGACGGCGACGCGAACAACATGACGGATCTCCGGCTTTATGGTTGCAGGATATTCGAGGCTGACGAACTTGTCCGCGACTACATCCCCTACGTGATGGATGGAGTCGCGGGGCTCTACGACCGCGAGAACAAGACCTTCACTGGCTCGGCAAACAACGCGGCTTTCACGTACGGCGGCGACATAACGATACGTCAGGACGCCTACGTGGAGTCGAACGGAACGCAGGGCATCAACCTCAACTACTTCATGAAGGGCAAGGAGTCGCGCGTCGAAGCCGACTTCGCGTTCACAGACGTGTTGCCGCTGCAGGCCCGCGTGTTCGGCCAGGATTCTGGCGGTGGACTTTTGATGGCGCTTTATATCAATGGCAAAGGCAATATAAATTTCGGTTTTGGCAATACGTTCATCAACAACCACGGCCCGATGGGGGTTGCAGACACGAAGCGGCACACCGCCGTCATCGACGGCTACCACGACCGCCTTTACTGGATCACTGCGGGCGTAACGAACAATAATTACGACATCAGCGCCGATGCGCACGGCAACAACGCGACATGGCCGATGGGCGTCTTCGCGACACCCGACAACCAGAGCGCGACCACTTGGCGCAACGGAGCGAAGATGAAGCTCTACTCCCTGCGCATCTACGAGAAAGACGTCCTGAAGCACGAATATCTGCCGTATAAGGACAAGAACGGGAAAGTCGGGCTCTACGATACGAAAGCCGGCGGCCCTCTCTTCGATGCGCGCAACTCCGCGACGCCGTTCACGATGTCCGGCCGCGGCGTCGATGGCGCGGAGAAGTGGCTCGCCGTGCCGCAGAATTGCTCGGTGGTGCACGGCGGCAGCGTCACGCTCTCGGCGAATGCCTCCGGCGCGCAGAGCTACAAATGGACGAAGAACGGCGAGGCGGTCGAAGGCGGCGCGAACGGAGAACTGACCGTGTCTTGGGAGAAAAGCGGCAAATCCTTCGAATACGCCGTCACGCCGGTCTATGACGTCCTGGGCGTCCCGACCGAGGGCGAGGCTGTGACCTGCGAGGTCGAGAACCAGCCGCTAGGCTTGATGATCATGGTGCGATAACGTCCCGTGACAGTCTGTCGCCACGAGCGCCGTCGCCGCGTCTGCGGCGGCGGCGCGTCGCTTTCCCGACGCTCGAAGCGCGCCTCCGGGGGGATGAGATTAGCATAGACTAACACGGGAGAGATATGATATAATACCCGCCAACTGGACTCCAATAAGGACAAAACGACATGAGCAAGGAACTTGAAAAGATGACGCCTGAGCTGCGCGCATTCATCGAGGAGTGGAAGGCGAAGCCCGGCAACCTGATCATGGTGCTGCACCGTGTGCAGCAGACTTACGGATATATTCCGCGCGAGATAGCGATCGAGACGAGCGAGATTCTCGGCGTGCCGCTCGCCAAGATCTACGGCGTGATCACGTTCTACAACTTCTTCAGGCTGCAGAAGGCCGGGAAGTACAACGTGCAGGTCTGCCTCGGCACCGCATGCTACCTGCGCGGCGGCGACGACATCATCAAGACCTTCGAGCGCCAGCTGGGCGTCGGGCTGAACGCGACCACCGAGGACGGGATGTTTTCGGTCGAGGCGGTCCGCTGCCTGGGCTGCTGCGGGCTGGCCCCCGTCGCCGTCGTCAATGGCGAAGTCCACGGCAAGCTGGAGTCCAAGGACGTCGAACGCATCATCAAGCTCTACCGCGAGCGCGGCTGATTTACAAGGAGAAACACCATGGCAAAGTTGACACTTGAGGATCTGCGCAGGATGCGCGGAGAGAAGCAGAAGGCGATGGAGATGCGCGACACCTCCAACAAGGACGTGCAGGTGATCGTGGGAATGGGGACGTGCGGCATCGCCGCCGGCGCCAAGGATACGTTCACGGCGCTCGTGAACACCATCAGCGAGAAGGGCCTTACCAACGTCCTCATCCGCCAGACCGGCTGCATGGGCCTGTGCCACTCCGAGCCGACCGTCGAGGTCGTCGCGCCCGGAATGCCGACCGTCATCTACGGCCACGTCGACGCCGCCACGGCGAAGGACATCGTGGACAAGCACATCATCGGACACGCGCTGATCGACGACAAGATCCTCGACCGCCCGTCCATCGACATCATCAAGAACGGCTAAGGAAGAAAAGACCTATGGCATACGAATCATACGTATTGGTGTGCGGCGGCACGGCCTGCTGCTCCGGCGGCGGCGACACCGTCGTGGAGGAGTTCAAGAAGGAACTGGCGGCCGCCGGCCTTTCCGAAAAGGTGCAGGTCGTCGTGACCGGGTGCCTCGGCTTCTGCGAGCAGGGCCCGATCGTCAAGATCCTCCCGCAGGGCACGTTCTACGTGCAGGTGAAGCCTGCGGACGTTGAGGAGATCGTCAAGGAGCATCTGGTGAAGGGGCGCGTCGTGCAGCGCCTCTGCTACGACCCCGAGCAGGCGAAGAAGCTCGTCGCCGAGGCGAACATCCCGTTCTACCAGAAGCAGTACCGCATCGTGCTCAGGAACTGCGGCGTGATCGACCCGGAGAAGATCGAGGACTACATCGCCCGCGACGGCTACAAGGCCATCGAGAAGGTGCTCTTCGAGATGACGCCCGAGCAGGTGGTCGAGGAGATGCTCAAGTCCGGCCTGCGCGGACGCGGCGGCGCCGGCTTCCCGACAGGCATGAAGTGGAAGTTCGCGCAGCAGCAGCCCAAGGGCCAGAAGTACATGGTCT
>CAMOIK010000059.1 GCA_946615875.1 uncultured Verrucomicrobiota bacterium
GGTGGTAAATTCGATATCTACAAGGCGAACGCGCCATGAACTAAATCACCATGAAGCGCCGCCAAAAAAGGCCCCGCCAAAAAAGGCAAATAATCTGCGCCGACGAGGGGCGAAATATGGTATAATAGTGACTTGATGAGCAGATTGTGTCTAGTTGCGGCGCTGATAGTGCCCGTGATGGCGTCGGCGTCGTGGTATTGGCCGTTTGGCAGCGACGACGACGCCAAGCCGCGTCGTGTTTCCGAACTTATGGAGCCGGCGAGCAAACTCATCGACAAGGCGTCCGACTTGGTGGAGGACGGCAAGATCGACGAGGCGATCGAGGAGTATCGCAAGGCCTTGCAGGAGCTGAACCGCATCGAGATCGAGAACCCCGAACGAGCCGACAAGCCGGAATTCTCCACGCTGCGCAACAAGCGCGCCTACGTCAATTCCGCGATTGATTCGCTGTTGCTGGATCAGGCGCGGCGCAACGCCACCGCCGTGGCGATAACCGACACTACGGAGCTTGAGAAGATGTATGCAGGCCTGGTCGAGCGTCGGCGCGCCGCCCGAAGCGGCCGCCCGATGATGGAGATGGACGACGCGACGCGTCTTGTCGAAGAGGGAGTGGTCGGGTCGGAGGCCGCCAAGGGCCGGCAGTCCGATCGCCGCGAGCGGCTCAAGCGCGCCATGGCGGAGGCGGAAAAGGGCAACGACGCCGCTGCGCTGGCCGTCATCGACGGACTCCTCGCCGAGAAGCCGAACTCCGCCGGGGCGCTCAACCTGAAGGCGAAGATCGAGATGGGCAAGGGCGATTTGGACGCGGCGGAAAAGACGCTCGACCAGTGCATCCGCTCCAACCCCCGCAGCTACTACGCCTTCTACAACATGGCGAGGGTCCTGCTGAAAGCTCGCAAAGGCGAGGAGGGGCGCAAGGCGGCGCGCAAATACTACAAGATGGGGCGCGACGTCGGCGGGCCGGTGGATGCGGAGCTGGAAGGCCTGAGAAGACAAGGTGATTTGCGACTCTGAAATGAAGATGACGGGAATATGCTTGGCGGCGGCGCTGGCGCTTTTCGGGCGCCAGGCGGTTTTTGCCGCCGACGCCACCCCGGCTGGCGAGAAGGCCGAAGAGCGCAGTCTGGTCGAGAGCTGCCGTGCGATGGTGCCGGCCGACGTGGAGATAGAGGGGCGCATCATCCTCAGAAACCGGCGCGGCATCGTGCAGAAGGAATACGGCTACACGCTGCGGCGCCAGGGCGGCGAGACTTCGCTCGTCGTGCGCGACAAAAACGGTGCGGAGGTGCCGTTCGAGGCGAAGGGGCGGCTGCTCGGCACCGACGTCACCTGGAGCGACCTCACGCTCGACTACCTCTGGTGGGACGATTTCGGGTACGACAAGGAGCGCGAGAGCGAAACCGTGCACGGGCAGGTGTGCAGCGTGATACTGATGCGCAAGGGCGAGCGCACCGTGCGCGTGTGGGCAGACCGCAAGACCGGCGCGATGATGCAGGCGGAGGAGCTGGAGGGCGAGAAGCCCGTGCGCCGACTGTGGGGGACGCGCATAAAGAAGTTTGGGGAGCGTTGGGCGCCCAACGTCCTTGAAGTGGAAACAATCGGTTCGGGACACCGGACCAAGGTAATAGTGGAGGACCTAAAGTGAAAGCAATAGTCAGATTCTTCAAGTTCATTTTCTGGACGGCCGTCGTGCTCGTCCTGCTGGCGTTGGCGGCCGTGCTCACGCTCCCGCTGTGGGTGGGGCCGACGGTCACGGGAACGGCGAACTACGCCGTGCCGAAGATCGTCAAGACCGGCTTCAGCCTGGACCGGTTCGCGTTCAACCAATACAAGGGGACGTTCGGGATGGGTGCGCTGAAGATGGCCAACCCCGAGGGCTACCCGCCGGAGAACTGCCTCGAGCTCGACAGCCTCGACGTCAAGTTCGACCCCGTCAGCTGCTTCACGAAGAAGGTCCACGTGGAGAAGATCTCGCTGGACGGGCTCCGCGTCGTGGTCGATTTCCCGAAGGCCGGCAACTTCATGAAGATCGCCGAGAACGCGCAGGGCGACGACTACAAGGAGAAAGAGGAGAAGGAGCCCACAGAGGAGGAAAAGAAGAACGCCACCAAGGTCGTGATCGACGTGCTTGAATTCAAGAACCTCAAGGTCACGTACGGCGCGGCTCCGATCATCCTGCCAGATTTCACCATCAAAGGCATCGGCAAGACCGAGGGCGGCGTCACGTGGGAAGAGGCCTGGGACGAGGCGTTCAAGGCCGTCTGCGACAAGCTCGGCATCGTCGTCGGCGTTGTCATCGACGCCGGCAAGGCCGTTTTGGACACCGGCGCGCAGACGGCCGGCGCGGTGCTGAACGTCGGCACGAACACCGTGAGCAACGCGATCAAGGCCGCCAGCAGCCTCGACGCCGCCGGAGCGGTCGGCGCCGTGAAGGACGGCGCGAACGCCGCCGCCGGCGCCGTGGGCAGCGGCGCCAGTGCCGTGATGGACACCGTAGGCTCGCTGACGGAGAGCGCGGCCGGTTTCGCCGGCGGCGCGAAAGACGCAGCGGGCGGCGCGGCCAGCGGCGCCGCCGACGCGGTCGGCAAGGGACTGAACGCGGTGGGCGACGGCGCCGGTGCGGCCGTCGATGCCGTGAAGGGGCTTTTCAAATAACGCCGGGGGATCCGGCGGACAAAGGACGGCTCGGCGGACCGACCGCCTGCCGCGCGACAGACAAACAGTCAAACGGAACGACAGATGGAAAAGAAGGCAGCGAAGAAGAAGGACCGGCGCGTCGAGATGTCGGTCGAGGGGCTCAAAGAGGATTTCGCCTGGCACCTGCGCTACACGATAGCCAAGCCCGACGAGCGCATGACCCAGCGCGACCAGTACACCGCATTCGCGCACGCCGTGCGCGACCGCATCGTCGAGCGCTGGATAAATACGCAGGGCGAATACCGCCGCCAGAACGTCAAGCGCGTCTATTACCTCAGCCTCGAGTTCCTCATGGGGCGCCTCCTCGGCAACAACGTCATCAACCTCAAGGCCGACCAGCTCTGCCGCGACGCCCTCAAGGAATACGACATCAACTGGAACGACCTGCGCGACTACGAGACCGACGCGGGCCTGGGCAACGGCGGCCTCGGCCGCCTCGCCGCCTGCTATCTCGACTCCATGTCCACGCTCGACATCGCGGGCACCGGCTACGGGCTGCGCTACGACTACGGCATCTTCCGCCAGAAGATCGTGGACGGCAATCAGGTCGAAGAGCCAGACGCCTGGCTGAAGAACGGCTACCCGTGGGAGATAGAGCGCCCCGAGCATTCGCAGATCGTCAACTTCGGCGGGCACGTCGAATACGCCACGATCAACGGGCGCCAGCAGTGGCGCTGGGTGCCCGAGTCGCAGGTGGAGGGCCTGCCCTACGACCTGCCGATCGTCGGATACAACAACGCCGTCAATTCGCTGCGCCTCTGGAGCGCCAAGGCCGTTGACGAGTTCGACCTGGCAGACTTCAACAAGGGCTCCTACGTGGAGGCGGTGGAGAGCAAGGTGCTCTCCGAGAACCTCACCAAGGTCCTCTACCCCAACGACAACACGACCGCCGGCAAGGAACTGCGCCTGCGACAGCAGTACTTCTTCGTGGCTTGCTCGCTCAAGGACATCCTGCGCCGCTACTGCGAGACGAACGAGGGCTGGGACGCGCTGCCAGACAAAGTGTTCATCCACCTGAACGAGACCCACCCCGCGCTGGTCATCCCCGAGCTCATGCGCATCCTCATCGACCAGGAGGGCATGGAGTGGGACAAGGCGTGGGACATCACCACCCGCTGCGTCGGCTACACCAACCACACCATCCTCCCGGAGGCCCTCGAAAAGTGGCCAGTCTCGATGATGGAGCGCATCCTGCCGCGCCACCTGCAGATCATCTACGAGATCAACGGGCGCTTCCTGCAGAAGATATCGGCGATGTATCCCGGCGACATAAAGCGACTCCAGCGGATGTCGCTGATCGACGAGGGCGGCGAGCGCTACGTGCGCATGGCCAACATGTGCCTCGTCGCCGCTTCCAGCGTGAACGGCGTGGCCGAGCTCCACACCCGCATCCTCAAGGAGTCGCTGTTCAAGGATTTCTACGAGCTGTGGCCAGAGAAGTTCCTCAACGTGACGAACGGCATCACGCCGCGCCGCTGGCTGCTCAAGGCCAACCCCGCGCTCGCCGAACTCATCACGGAGTCGATCGGCGACAGCTGGATAACGCATCTCGACGAGCTGAAGAAGCTGGAGAAGTTCGCCGGCGAGCGCGACTTCCTCTCGGTGCTGGCGAAGATCAAGGACTCCAACAAGCGGCAGCTCTCCAACTGGGTGATGAAGAACCTGGGCGTGAAGCTCGACCCGTCGGCAATCTTCGACGTGCAGGTCAAGCGGCTGCACGAGTACAAGCGCCAGCTGCTGCTCGCGCTCTACATCGTCATCTTTTACAACCGCCTCGTCAGCGACCCGAAGTTCGACCCGATGCCGCGCAGTTTCATCTTCGCGGCGAAGGCGGCGCCCGGCTACTACATGGCCAAGCTCATCATCCGTCTCATCCACGGCATCGCCGGCGTGGTGAACGCCAACCCTCGCACGCGCGACAGGCTCTCCGTGGCGTTCCTGCCGGACTACCGCGTCTCGCTGGCGGAGAAGATCATACCCGCCTCGAACGTCTCCGAGCAGATCTCGCTGGCGGGCATGGAGGCGTCGGGCACGGGCAACATGAAGTTCATGATGAACGGCGCGCTGACCCTCGGCACGTACGACGGCGCCAACGTCGAAATCAACCAGGAGGTCGGCGACGACAACATGTTCCTCTTCGGAATGCGCGCCGAGGACGTCGCGAAGAAGCGCCCGACCTACGTCTCGCGCGACTACTACCGCAAGGACCCGGAGATACGCCAGGCGCTGGACATGATCAAGAACAACGTGTTCTCGCTGCTCGACCCCGGCCTGTTCGACCCGATAATCCGCACCTTGCTGGACTACAACGACTACTACATGCTGCTCGCCGACATCAGGAGCTACATCGAGGCGCAGGACCGCGTCGATGCCACTTACCGCAACGCGGAGAAGTGGAACAGGATGTCGCTGGTCAACATCGCGCGCTCCGGCCGCTTCTCGTCCGACCGCGCGATCATGGAGTATGCGGAGAAGATCTGGCACGTCAAGGGCGTGAAGTTCTGAGCACGCGCCGTGCGCCCAGCGCCCGGCACAGCGACCAAGTGCAGCCGGCCATGAAAACGCCGAACACGAGTTCCGAAGCGCAGGGCGCCGGGCGCGGCGCCTGGTTCTTCCGGAACATCGACGGGAGCGTTTACGGCCCAGCTGACATCGGCGAGCTGGCGGTGTGGGCGCGCGAGGGGCGCATCACCCCCGACGGCGAGGTTTCCATAGACCGCGTCCACTGGCGCAGTGCGCCGGATCTGCCGGCGTTGGGGATGGACTGCGTCGTGGAGGTGGAGCGCGGGCGCTGGTTCGGACCGTTCCACGCCGACGTGGTGAAGGCGCTCAGGGAGAAGGGCGATCTGCCGCCGGGCACGAGGACTTACGTGCGCGTCGGCGCCGCCGGCGACACGCCGCTTCTGGCCGACGGGACGGCCGGCGGCGCGCTGGTGCCGCAGGTGGTGGAGAAGGTGGTCGAGAAGGAAGTGCGCGTGGAGGTGCCTGTCGTCAAGGAGATGCGCGTCGAGGTGCCCGTGGAGAAGACGGTCGTGAAGGAGGTGCGCGTGGAGGTGCCTGTCGAGAAGATCGTCGAGAAGGTGGTGGAGAAGATCGTCGAGCGGCGGGTGGAGGTGCCCGTGGTGAAGGAAGTGCGCGTGGAAGTGCCCGTGGAGAAGACGGTCGTGAAGGAAGTGCGCGTGGAGGTGCCGGTCGAGAGGATCGTCGAGAAGCCCGTGTATGTGGCCGAGGCGAAGGCCGAGCCGGAGCCGCGCGCCGCCGCGCAGCCTTCCGGCGCCAGGCGCGATAAGGGGCTGCGCTCGGTCTTCGGCGGCATCTTCAAGGGCGCCGACCGCCGCGACATGGCCGCGCTGGAGGCGGCGGCCAGGCGCGAAATCGCGGCGGCGAAGCGCGGCCGCGCGCCGTTCAGCCTGTTTGGCAGGAGGAGTCCATGAGCGAAGAAGTGAAATGGTATCTGCGCACGCCGGACGAGACGTTCGGCCCCGAGAGCGAGGAGAAGCTGGTCGAGTGGGCGCGGCTCGGGCGCATACAGCCCGGCCAGGAGGTTTCCGACGACATGGCGACATGGCGGCGCGTGGAGGACGTGCCGTTCCTGGACATGCGCTTTTCCATCGACATAGGCGACGGCAAGGCGCGGGGGCCGTTCAACCGCGCCGCGGCGGAGGCGCTGTTGGCCTCCGGGCGGCTGCCGCAGACGGCGCGGATGCTGGAGGTCCGTCCACCTTTCGCACAGGAAGAGCCCGCGCAGGAAGAACCCGTGCAGGAGGAAGCGGCGCCGGTGCCGACGGCCGAGCCGGAAGTGAAGGTGGTCGAGCGCATCGTCCGCGTGGAAGTGCCGGTCGAAGTGGAGAAGATCGTCGAGGTGCCTGTCGAGAAGGTGGTGGAGAAGCTTGTCGAGGTGCCGATCGAGCGCGTCGTGGAGAAGCTTGTCGTCAAGGAAGTCCCCGTAGAGAAGGTGGTCGAGAAGGAGGTCGAGAAGGTCGTAGTCGATGAGCGGCGCGTGAAGGAGCTTGAAGGGCTGCTGGACGAGGAGCGCCGCTACACCGCCGAGCTGCGCAAGCGCATGGAGGCCGCCGCCGAGGAGGCGAAGGAGAGGGCCGAGGAGGAGAAGCGGCACATCGAGGATTTGCAGGGGCGGCTGGACGCCGCCGCCAAGGCGCAGGAAGAGGGAGAGGCGAAGCTCCGCGCCCAGGCCGACGCCGCCGCGAAGGAGGCGGCGCGCCGCGAGGAGAAGTTGAAGGAGCAGGTGAAGGCGCTGGAGGACGAGATACGCCGTCTGCCGCAGACGGCCTCCGAGGTGGCGAGCATCCAGGCGGCCGTCTATACGATCATGACGAAGGAAGCGGAGGAGCTTGCCGCCGAGCTGGAGGTCGAGCGCCGCGAAGCCGAGGAATACCGCCGCCGCCACCAGGAGCGCTCGCAGCGTCTGCTGGAGCGCCGCCACGACCTGCTCAAGCGCGCCGGTTCCAACATCGAGGAGATGACGCGCAAGGCCCTGATAAACCGCCCGGAGGATCCTCGCACTGCGCAGCTGCGGCGCGACTACGAGGACTTCCAGCGTCTCCACGAGCGCCAGTCGAAGGAGGCGGAGCGCAAGATCGCCGACCTCACGGACAAGCTGCGCCTGCGCGACGCCGAGCGCGCCCGCGCCGCCGAGCAGATGAAGGACGTGACGGAGCTGCGCCACGAGATACAAAGCGTGCGCGAGCAGCTGGCCAAGCGCGAGCAGGAGCTGATGGCGGAGCGCCAGCGCGGCGAGGAGCTGCAGCGCCAGCACGCAACGAGCCAGCAGACGATGCTCGCCCGCCTGGCCGCGCTCGAATCGCCTTCCATCGGCACCACGCAGACCATGGCGACCAACCAGAGCCGCGAGGCGCGCATGGTCAAGCTCCCATCCTGGATGAAGATAGGGCGCTGACGGCGCCGCCACCTGACCCGCCACGATACCGCACCGCCATGAACACGCTCTGCTGCATACTCGCCGTGCTTTCGCTATGGGACTATCCGGCGCGGCATCTCCGCCACGTGGAACTCCGCGACCAGTTCGTCGCCGCCGTGCGCGAAGGCGACACGGAGACCATGAAGGAGACGTGCGAGAAGGGCGTGGCGCTGCTTCCCGACGATCCCGTGTGGCGCTACAACCTCGCCTGCGCTCTATCCTACATGAAGGATCCCAAGCCCGCGCTGGACGCGCTGGAGGAAGCCATAGACCTCGGCTTCCGCGACGCGGACGCTATCGCCGGCGACCGCGACCTGAAGCGCATCTCCGGCGAGGAGCGTTTCGGCGAGCTGGTGGAGTACGCGCGCGACATGGCGCGCCGCCCGATCCTCTCCGGCCCGATGGCGGTGACTCCCGCCACCGGGACGTTCGGCAAAGCCATCCACCTCGGCGAGCAGAACCTCGCGTGGAACTTCGACCTGGGCTGCTTCGAGGCGCGCATGCGCCTGCTGCCCGGCGGCGGAGGCAACGCGGGCGACCTCTACATGAACCGCGACGGCGAGCATTCCCGCCTGAACATCAAGAGCTGGCCCGGCCTGACGCCCGTGCGGCTCGACGCCGAGGGGCGCGCGCGCGGCGCCGACCTCGACTTCCCGAACATCCTGTTCCCGTATCCCGTCTTCGGCAACTGTTCGCGCGCCCTCACGCAGGGTCCGTACTGGCGGTCGCTGCCGCGCGCGCTGATGACGGGTGAAGCCTGGCGGCTGGCCGCGATGGCGAAGTTCTACCTCTCCAACCAGGTCTGGGTGTTCCCGGCGGTGAAGGATTTCGACTTCTCGCCGTCGGGATACGGCGACGTCTTCGCGTCCGTCACGCCATACTGGATCGCGACGCAGGGCGCGTCGTTCACCGACCAGCAGTATCTGCGAGCGGCGCTGGAGGTGAGCCGTTCGATGCAGCCGGAAGTGAAGAGCGCGGTCGTGGGCGCCGGGCGGCTGGCGCCGACGGTGCAGGCGCTGCTTAGGCGTTCGCTCCGCGGCGTGGCCACGGAGGCCGACTATCTGAGCGAGAAGGCGCACCCGACCTGCTTCGCCACGAACGCGCTCGACATCGCCCGGCTGAAGAAGGCGGCGTCGTCGCTGACCCTGGCGCAGGTGCCGCCGGTGGCGATAATCGCGGGCGCGTTCCCGGAGCAGAAGGCGGCGGTCGCGCCGGGCGCGCTGCCGGAGCTCACCTACGCCACGGCGTGCGCCTGGGCGTTCGTGCTGCGCTCGCCAGCAGAGAAGCGCGCGTTCGTGGTGAAGGCCGCCGGCGGCGCCGAATACGAGTTCGCGGCGGTGCACAACGGCGCGGCGGCGTGTCTGGAGCGCCTGGCCCCGGACGCCGTGCGCATCACGCTCGACCGGTCGCGGATGTCGCCCACCAACCGCGTGGATCTGGCCGTGTTCGCCCGGACGGGCAAGTCGCTGTGGAGCGCGCCGTCGTTCGTCTCGTTCGCCGTGGTCGATCCCGACGCCCCGTATTCCGACCCGGTGCTCACCCCGATGAAAAACGATGATTGACGGGAACCGCCATCCATCGTCCTCCATCCGCCAATCCTTTTCCCCATGGCAGATTTCTTGATGTCGCTGAAGGACGTGACGCTGGCGTTCGGAGGGGACGCGGTGCTTGACGGCGTGTCGCTTTCGATTTCCAAAGGGCTGCGCGCGGCGCTGACCGGGCGCAACGGCGAAGGCAAATCCACTCTGATGAAGGTGTTGGCGGGGATGCTGGAGTGCGACTCCGGCGAAATCGTGCGCGCCCCTGGCCTGACGATACGCTACGTGAGCCAGGACGTGCCGTCGGACAGGCCCGGCGACGACGCCTTCAACGCGCTTTCCGGCGGCAGGCGCCGCCGTCGCATCCTTGAAGAGGCTCTGACGGCGCGCCCCGACCTGCTGCTGCTGGACGAGCCGACCAACCACTTGGACGTGGAGGCCATCGACTGGCTGGAGGGCTGCATACGGCGGGCGCGCGAGATGGCCGTCATAACCGTGACGCACGACAGGCGGTTTCTGCGGAAGGTGGCCACCCGGATCTTCGACCTGGACCGCGGCGAGCTTTCCGGCTGGGAGTGCGACTACCCCACGTTCGTCAAGCGCAAGGCCGAGCTGATGGCCGACGAGGCCGTTTACTGGGCGCGCAAGTCGCGCAAGCTGGCGCAGGAGGAGGCGTGGATACGGCGCGGCGTCAAGGCGCGCACCACCCGCAACGAGGGGCGGGTGGCGGCGCTGATGCAGCTGCGCAAGGAGTTCGCGGAGCGGAGAATACAGGCCGGGAAGGCTTCGATGCGTCTCGACACGGCGGCGCCAGGAGGCGTGAGCGTGATAAAGACAAAGGGTCTCGGCTTCGCGTATCCCGGCGGCGAGCCGGTCGTGCGCGACTTCTCGGCCACGGTGCTGCGCGGCGAGCGCATAGGCATACTCGGCGCGAACGGCGCTGGCAAGACGACGCTTCTCAACCTTCTCACTGGGCGGCTCGCGCCGTCCGCGGGATCGGTGGAAATCGGCACCAACGTCCAGATGGCGTTCTTCGACCAGTTGCGCAGCGAGATGAACCCCGCCCTGACGGTGGCGGAAAACATCGCGTCGGACCGCGACGAGGTGCTGGTGGGCGGAGTCAGGAAGCACATATTCGCCTACCTCGCCGACTTCCTTTTCTCCTCCGAGAGGGCGCGCACGCCGGTGCGCGCGCTTTCGGGCGGCGAACGCGCCCGCCTGATGCTGGCCAAGCTTTTCCTGCGGCCCGCCAACCTGCTTGTCATGGACGAGCCGACGAACGACCTCGACATCGAGACCCTGGAACTGCTTGAGGAGCAGCTGCTCGCCTACAAGGGAACGCTGCTGCTCGTCAGCCACGACCGCGAGTTCCTCGACAACGTCGTGACATCGACCATGGTGCTGGAGGGCGACGGCCTCGTGCGCCAGTATCCCGGCGGCTACGCGGACTACGAGAAGCAGCGGGGGGCGGAAGCTTCCCGGCCGCGACCCGCCAAACCCGAACCCCGCGCCGCGAAACCAGAAGCCCGAAGCCAGAAACTCACATACAACGAGCAGCGCGAACTTTCCCTCCTGCCCGGGCGGATAGAGGCGCTGGAAGCGGAACTGGCGAAGATGCGAGAGGAACTTTCCGACCCCTCGCTCTACCGCCGCGACGGCGAGCGCGCGCAGCGCCTCGCCGTCGAACTGCCGCAGCGCGAGGCCGAGCTGGACGCCGCGCTCGAACGCTGGGCGGAGCTGGAGGACAAGGCGTGAAGACGCTTTTCGCGCACTGGAAGGAGTCGGAAAGCCCCTGCTTTGCGACGGATGGCGACGCCAAGTGGACGCGCCTTGAAAGCGGCGTGCGGCAGAGCGGATACATCGCGGAAAACAAGTCTTCGTGGCTGGAAATGATGGTCTTCGGTTCGGGGACGCTTTCGTTCGACTGGCAACTCTCGTATTACCATCCTCTCATCGACTTTGAATGCAGCGTCGATGGCAATATCGTTGAGACCAAGGGGAGGGGGACGGATTGGGAGGCAATGCGCTTGCCCATCCCCTCGCCGGGACGCCATGTCGTCAGATGGAAATACTTGAAAGGCGCCAGCGCGCCGCCATATAACGACAATTGCGGACGCCTTCGGCGCATTGTCTGGACGGGACGGCCCCGCGCAGCGTTTCGGCCGACAAGGCCGCTTCCTTTATT
>CAMOIK010000060.1 GCA_946615875.1 uncultured Verrucomicrobiota bacterium
TCGAGCCGGTGACACCGTCCGGCGGCAACGTCGTCACCATGACCGCAGTCATGACGTTCGACTGCGTGCCGATGGAGGCGACTCAGCCGAAAGAAGGGGCGCAGGGCGGGCTTTGGCTCGGCACGAACGGCTGCTTCCAGGTGTGGACCCGCCTACGCCAAGGCTCCGGCGGGCAAGCGGGCTGGGTGGATGTAGAGGCCGACGGGGTGACGCCGCAGGTCGGCGTGGAATATACACTCAGGTTCACATTCGACTATCGCTACGGCACATATTCCGCAGAAGTGCAGAACGGCGGCGGAGAATGGGTGAGATTCGTGGAAAGGGGGAATCCCGTCAGAAAGAGCTTCCCCTTGGCTTCGCCCGGTTCGCGCATATCGCGCGTCAGGTTCGACGGCAGCGGCGCGTTCCGCTCGCTTTTCGGCCGATACGAAAACGCGCCGGTCGGCTTCCTGTTCTCCATTCGCTGAGCCTTGGGCCGATCGGCAGGGATGGGTTTGAGAAGGCAAGGGTGGGTGCGCCGCCAACTATCAACTACCATCTACCCTCTACCAGCTACCATCCCCGGTTCGTCAAGTAGGACGTGCACCCTGTAGTTGACGTTTGTTCTTTTGGTTCGTCACGGTCATCTTCGTACCCCTGTTCTCGTTGCTCTCGTTGATCTCGTCCTGCGCCTTGAAGGGGCCGTACTCGGCGTACCTGCGTCGTCGCCTGTCCTTCGGGTCCGGGACCGCCGCCCCGGTGGCCCCGCGCAGGTATTCGCGCCTCCAGGTCTCGTACTTCAGACCGTGCCTCGCGGCGGACTGGCGGAGCGTGACCCTGCACCCCGCCCTGATGACGGCGTTCCTTCTTCCTTCGCTTTTCCCTCTTCTTCCGTTCCTTGTCTTTCTTCCTTTTTGCCTCTGCTCTCCACCTAGAAACCTTGCCTTTCCGATTTGACTCACTTAATTGTAAAATTTTCCGATTCTGCCGTTTTCGCCGCGCTTGCGCGCGTCGTATGATTGTGCTATACTATTCCCGGGCTGCGGGAAAGGGTTAGGCTTTTCCTTGCGGTTTGTGCCATCTTTAAACCAGCAAAAAGGAAAGGAACCAAGTAGCATGAAACTGCACGGAGCGGCATTGGCCGCGCTTGCCGCCATGTTTGTACTTTGCGCGGCGGCCGATGACTGGCGCGAGCTCATGTGGGAGCGACCGGTCTCCATCGGGCGTGGCGTGTCGCTTCGTGCGTACGCCCTTGACACGCCGCGCCTGATGAAGGCGTATGTGGCGAGGATCGACCTCGCCGCGCCCGGCGTCGGCTTCACGGCGACTGAGCGAGATCCCAAGTGGGGCCAGGAGGTCGCGGTCGGCACGAACAAGACCGTCCGCGTCGGCTTGAGCGCGGAGCGGCAGGAATATACGACAGACTTCATGAAACGCCGCAGGGCGGAAGGGAAGAACGTCGTCCTTGCCGTCAACACGTCCGGCTGGGGGCCGATGAAAACGAAACCCGGCGACCTCTACCGCTGGGCGGTTTCGGACGGCGTGGAGCTTTCCTACAAAAAGAATCCGTCTAGCGGATACTTCTTCATAATCCGCAAGGACGGAACGGCGGACTTCGTCGCCCATCCGCCGGCCTCCATCACGAACGAAGTGGCGTATGCGATGTACGGGAACGGTTTCGTCCTCAGAGGCGGAGAATACGGGTTCCCTGCGGACAATCCCAAATTCACGGGGCTAGAGCCGCGCATGGCGTTCGGCCTCACGGCGGACAGGCGCACGCTCGTCATCCTCGCGGTGGACGGGCGGCAGCCTGGCTACAGCCTCGGCGCCTCCTACGCCGACCTCGCCGAGATATTCAAGCGCGAGGGATGCACGGACGCGCTGAACCTCGACGGCGGCGGCTCGACATCATTTGTCGTGTTCGACGATAAGTCGGACCGTCCAGATATGCTCAACCGACATCCTGGCGGCTACGTCCGCAAGATCGCCCTCAACTTCGGAATAACGGCCGACGGCGACCGCGACAGGCTCGAGCTGGAGCGCACGGCGTCGATATTCCACTCCTACGAGTTCGCGCCAGTCGAAGACACGCCTCCGCCGGAGGGTCTCAAGCCGTTCTACATCAGCCACTACGGACGGCACGGCTCCAGGCGGCTGGCGGGGACGGACGCCGCCGACGCGCTGGCCGAACTGGAGAAAGCCGATGCGAAAAATCTCCTGACCGGTGAAGGCCGTGAGCTTCGCGACGCAGTGCGGCTCGTTGCGGAGGCGAGCGCCGGCATGGAAGGGCAGCTGACCGAGCGCGGCGCCGCCGAGCAGCGCAGGCTTGCGCGCCGCATGGCCGGGCGTTTCCCAGCAGTGTTCGGCGGCAGAAGGCGCGTGCGCTGCCAGGCGACGGACGCCCACCGCGTTCTGGCGAGCCTGGCGAATTTCACCATGGCGCTGAAGGAGTGTGCGCCGGAGTCGGATTTCGATTTCTCCACAGGCCCCAAATACACAGAGCGGCTCAAGCACCGCTACAGGCGGGCGAACAACGTCCCGGGCGGCGCGAGGGAAAGAAAGGGGCGTTACGACCGGGAATGGATACGCCCCGAAGGTTTCGTCGCGCGGATGTTCACGTCGCCGGAAGCCGTCGAGGATCCGCTTTCGTCCATCCGCCGTTTGTTCGCAGTCGCATCCGACTGCCAGTGCCTGCGCACCGAGCTTTGCGGCGCCGACATCTACCGCTTCTTCACGAAGGACGAAATAGCGGGGCTTTCGCGCGCCATGAGTGCCTGGCACTACATGGCGCAGCGCAATTCGCCGGAATTCGGCGACGACCGCGCGTGGGCGGCGCAATGGCTTGCCCGCGATTTCGTCGAGCGGGCCGACGGCGCCATAGCCGACGACAGGGTCGCGGCGGATTTGCGCTTCGGCCATGATTCGGGCCTCGGGCCGCTCGCCGCCTTGCTCCGGCTTGAGGGCGCGGGAGACCGCATTGCGCCCGAGGATGCGTGGCAAGTCTCGCCGGGCTGGAAGTGGATGCCCATGGCGGCGAATCTCCAGATGGTCTTCTACCGCGACAAAGGAGGCGACGTCATCGTCAAAGTGCTTTACAACGAGCGCGAAACGCTTGTGCGCGGCCTGGAGCCGTTTTCCGGCCCGTATTATCGCTGGAGCGATCTGCGGCGGCATATTCTCGGTGCGGTGCAAGGCCTCGGCGGGCACTAGACGCTGTGGGGGGGAATATGCTATAATATCCAAGCCATGTCACTGTGGAGGATATTTGCTTTCGTTTGCGCTATGACGTCCCTGGCGGGGTGTTTTTCGCTGGAGACGGCCGAGCTGACGAAATCCGGCGACGAGAACGTGCTCGTCACGAACTACGGGTGGTATCTGTTCAATGTGTTTCCAGTTGCCACCGGGAACGCGGCGGAGGACGCTTTTTCCCCCACCGTGCTGTTCAGAAACGACGTGACGATGGACAAGGTGCAGCAGCGCGCGCAGCGCTATGCGGACAGCCAGGGGAAGAAGCTCGGCGACATGGCATACCACAACATGAGTTCGGTCATGTTCAACATCCCCGGCACCGACTTCCCCGTGCCTTTGCCCTACGTGCTGACTTTCCGAGAGATACAGCTTTCCGGGGTGCTGAAGAACGCCGTGGCGCGTGAGGAGGAGCGGTAATGGCGGCTGGGAAGAGCGCTTCGGCGGCGGTCGCCGTGCTGTGCGCGGCCCTGTGCGGCTGCGCGTCCATCAACGTCAGCCGCGTGGGCAAGGTGATGGTGGACGTGGAGAACACGAACTGGCTGCTCTTCAACTTCATACCGCTGGCGAGCGGCAACCCGGAGCGTCCGAACGCGAACGACTGCCGCTTCTTCCGCGACACGGTGAACCTGGCGAACAACATCGACATGGTCGACCGCGCGGTGAGGGAGAACGGCGCGGTGGGCGTGCGCGACCTCGTCAGCTACACCACCGACGAATACGTGCTGTTCGTCCTGCTCAAGCACCACGCGATGCACACTTCCGCCGAGCTCGTCATGCCCGGCGACGAGACGCGCGGCGGCGAGGTGCAGAAGGTCGAAAGCCGTCTGATACGCGAGGAACGCATGACCGCCGAGCCGCCGCCTGAGAGCCCGGAGCGCGTGGAAGCGCCGTTCTCGCCGGTCTGGAGGCCGGGAGGCGGCCTGAAGCTCATGGATTTCTAGCAGGCCGAACGCAAGGCAAACGGAAGAATTGGCAATGTTGATAGCAAGATCAGTGGAGCGGCTCGAGCCGTACGTCCCCGGCGAACAGCCGAAAAACAGGAACGTGGTGAAGCTGAACACCAACGAGAATCCGTATCCTCCGTCGCCGGAATGCGCACGGGTGCTGGCGGGCTTCGATCTGGACCGTCTGCGCCGCTACCCGGACCCGGAATTCGCGGAGCTTCGCAAGGCGATAGCCGGGCGCAACGGCTGCGGCGTGGAGAACGTGTTCGTCGGCAACGGGTCCGACGAAATCCTCTCGCTTTCGGCCAAGGCGTTCGTGGAGAACGACGGCACGATCGGCTCGCTCGATCCGTCGTATTCCCTCTACAAGACCCTCGCCGCCATACGGGACGTGGAGTGGAAGGGCTTGCAAGGTTTGAGAGGCTTGAAGGGCGTGGAAGGGGAAGGATTGGGCCTCTCGAACTCCTCAGTCCTTTCGAACTTCTCAAGCCTCTTTCTCTTGACCAACCCCAACGCGCCGACGGGCGAGTTCGTCGAGCCGGAGGCGGTCGCGGAGTTCGCGAAGGGGTTTGGCGGCGTGGTGATCGTCGATGAGGCATACGCCGATTTCGCGCGCGCCAACTGCATGGCGCTGGCTACGGCCCACGGCAACCGCAACCTGATCGTCATGCGGACGTTCTCGAAGAGCTACTCTCTGGCGGGGCTGCGCGTCGGCTACTGCGTAGGGCCGGCCGAGTTGGTCGCCGCGCTCTACAAGGTGAAGGATTCCTACAACGTCGATGCCGTCGCGCAGGCCGTCGCCCTCGCCGCATACGCCGACGAGGCGTGGATGCGGGCCAACGCGGAGAAGATCAAGGCGACCCGCCGCTGGTTTTCGCAGGAGCTGGAGAGGCGCGGATGGGACGTGATCCCGTCGGAGGCGAACTTCGTCTTCGCCCGCCCCGCCGCGCCGGCGACGGCGGAGGAGTTGTTCGCCGCCCTCAGGGCGGGCGGCATCTACGTGAGATATTTCAAGACCCCGAACACGCGCGACAGGCTTCGCGTCACGATCGGGACGGACGAACAGATGAAGACACTGCTGGAGGCGATAGATGCATCCTATAAGTAAGCCAGACTACATGCCCGTGGACGAACTGCGGGCGATGCAGCTCCGTAAGCTGCAGAAGATCATCCCCTATGAATACGAGCGCGTGCCTCTCTTCAGGCGCCGTTGCGACGAGAAGGGCGTGCATCCGCGCGACCTCGCCACGCTGAAGGACCTGGCCAGGTTCCCGTTCATGAAGAAGACGGACCTGCGCGACGAATACCCGCTCGGCCTCACCGCCGCGCCCATGCACGACATCGTGCGCTTCCACTGCTCCTCGGGCACCACCGGCAAGCCGATATGCATACCCAGCACGCAGGGCGACATCGACATTTGGTCGGAGGGCGTGGCCCGCTGCCTGGCGATGTACGGGCTGACGGCGGACGACATACTGCAGGTCTCCTACGGCTACGGCCTCTTCACCGGCGGGCTCGGCGCGCACTACGGCGGCGAGAAGCTCGGCTGCGCCGTGCTCCCGACCGGCGCGGGCAACACTGAAAAGCAGATCATGCTCATGCAGGACCTCGGCGTAACGGCGATCGCCTGCACGCCCAGCTACTTCCTGCACCTGGCCACCACGGCGGAGAAGATGGGCGTTGATTTCCGCCGCGACACCAAGCTGCGCCACGGCATATTCGGCGCCGAGCCGTGGACCAACGAGATCCGCGCCAAGATAGAGTCGATCGCCGGCATCACCGCCCACGACATCTACGGGCTCACGGAAATCGCCGGACCCGGCGTGGCGGGCAACTGCGGCCGCTGCAACGGCCTGCACGTCTGGGAAGACCACTTCTACCCTGAGATAATCGACCCGGACACGCTCGAAGTCCTGCCGGACGGCGAGCAGGGCGAGCTGGTCTTCACCACTCTCGACCGCTTCGGCACGCCGATGATACGCTACCGCACGCGCGACATCTCGCGCCTCCAGACCGGGCGTTGCGAGTGCGGCCGCACCATGCGCGTGATGGACCGCATATCGGCGCGGAGCGACGACATGCTGATAGTCCACGGCGTCAATGTCTTCCCGTCGCAGATCGAGACCGGGCTGATGAAGGTGCCGGAGGTGGCGCCGCACTACCAGATCGTCCTTTCCTCCACAGACACGCTCGACCTGTTCGAGATCAAGGTGGAGGTGGTGGCGGAGGCGTTCAGCGACAACATCCGCGACCTGGAGGCGCTGCGCCGCCGCGTGCTCGCCGCAGTCAAGGGCATAATCGGCCTCACTCCGAAAATCACGCTCGTCGGGCCGGGCACGCTGCCGCGCAGCGAAGGCAAGATCAAACGCGTAATCGACAACCGGCGCAAGTGACGCAGGCCGGCCGGAGCCACGCAAACACGGAACCTCAAACATCCAATCGCCATGATCGTCAAGCAGATAAGCATATTCCTGGAAAACAGGCGCGGACAGCTCGCCGCCGCCTGCCGCGCGCTCGCGCAGAGCGGAGTGAACATCGCCACGCTCTCGCTCGCGGACACGACCGACTTCGGCATCGTCCGCATGATCGTCGATGACCACGACAAGGGCTACGAAGTCCTGACGAAGGCGGGCTTCACGGTCCGCCAGACCGACGTCGTGATGGTCAAGGTGGCCGACCGCCCCGGCGGCATGGCCGAGCTCATGGAGCGCCTTGACGCGACCGGCGTGGACATCGAGTATTCCTACGCGTACGCGCTCGGTTCCGGCGACTCCGCCATACTGGTCTTCCGTTTCAGCGACAACGCCAAGGCCGAGGCGGCGCTGGTCGCCTGACGAGGCCGGGCACGGGCGACTGCAGGGGGGACGACAATGCGCGACTTCTTCAGGGGCGTGCGCAAGCGCATAGGCAAGCTGGACGCGGAGCAGCTCCGCGAGCAGTATCGCCTGATCGCCGACGAGGCCGACTTTCTGGACGCGCTTTTCACGGCGAACTCCGAGGGCATCATCGTGCTCGGCGAGCATGGCGAGGCGGTGAAGTCCAATCCCGCCGCGCGCGCTCTGCTGGGCATGGAGCCGGCGGACGCGCTAGCGCAGCTTGAAATCCCGCTGGGCGTGGCCTCCAAGCGCGAGATGTCGATCACGTATCCGGACGAGCGGACGCTCGAGATGCGGACCCTGCCCATGAAGGCGGGCACGCTCGTTTATCTGCGCGACATAACGGCGGAGAAGGCGCGGACGGAGGAGGAGCTGCGCGTGGGCGCGACCAAGGCGGTGCGCGACCTGGCGGCCGGCGTGGCCCACGAAATCGCCAATCCCCTCAATGCGATCTCCCTCAACCTCCAGCTGCTGGAGCGCGAGCGGCCGGACGACGAGTCGGTGAAGGTCTGCCGCCAGCAGATATCCCGCCTCGATTCGATACTCCGCGGCTTCCTGCAGGCGCTGCGGCCCTCCCGCCCGAACCTCATGCCGGGTAGCGTGGCCGATCCGCTGAAGAACTGCCTGGCCACGCTCCGCCAGCAGTTCGTGGAGCGCAGCATATCCGTCACGCTCGACATTCCCGCCGCGCTGCCGCCGGTGGCCATCGACAAGATGCAGTTCGAGCAGGTCTATTTCAACCTCCTCAAGAACGCCATGGAGGCTGTGGGGGAAGGCGGGCGCATCGACATCGGCGTGGCCAGCGACGACAACGACGCCGTGGTGTCGATACGCGACAACGGCGCGGGCATCCCGCCCGAGCAGGTGGCCCATCTCTTCGAGCCCTACCGCACGACGAAGGAGAAGGGCACGGGGCTGGGGCTGATGATCTCCGCCAGGATCGTCAGGGACCACGGCGGCACCATCGCCGCCGCCTCGAAGCTTGGCGAGGGGACGCGCTTCACGATCCGCATCCCCAGAATCGAGCGCCGCATACGCGCGCTGAAGTGAACGGTCGTGAAGCAGCAGCGTAAACAGAGATGCCTAGGCCGAAGATACTCATAACGGACGACGAGAAGCCGACGCGCGACGTGATGGCGCGCCTGCTCTCGGCGAAATACGAATGCCTCACGGCGCCGGACGCCGAGCAGGCCATGAAGACCATCGCCGCCACCCCGGACCTGGCGCTGCTCATAACCGACTACCGGATGCCAGGCGACAACGGCATCGAGCTGATACGCAAGGCGAAGGCCGCCAATCCTGCGCTGGCCTGCATCGTCGTCACCGCCTTCGGGGAGATCGACCTGGCGGTGGAGGCGATGCGCGACGGCGCCGACGACTTCCTCACGAAGCCCGTCACGGACATCGGCCAGCTGGAGCTGCGCGTCGCCAAGGCCATCAAGACGAACGCCCTGGAGAAGCAGGTGGAGGAGCTGAAGACCAGGCTCGACGCGAAATACGGCCTGGAGGCGTTCACCGGCAAGTCGCCTGCGATGGAGCGCGTCTATCGGCTCATCCACAAGGTGGCGCCCACGAACTCCAACATCCTCATCGAAGGGCCGAGCGGCGCGGGCAAGGAGCTTGTCGCAAGGGCCATCCATTCGCTCTCCACCCGCTCCAAGGGGCCGTTCGTCGCCGTGGAATGCTCCGCCCTGCCTTCCTCCCTGCTTGAAACGGAGCTGTTCGGCTCCATCAAAGGCGCGTTCACCGACGCGCGCGACCGCACGGGCTGCTTCGAGTCGGCCGACGGCGGCACTCTCTTCCTCGACGAGATAGGGGAGATCGACGCGAACGTGCAGGTGAAGCTCCTGCGCGTGCTAGAGACGCGCACGTTCCAGCGCGTGGGCGAGACGGTGGACAGGCATTCGGACTTCCGCCTGGTCGCGGCGACAAACCGCGACCTCGCCAAGGCGGTGGCGGCGGGGATGTTCCGCGAAGACCTCTACTATCGGCTGAACGTCATCGACGTGCGCCTGCCGGCGCTGAAGGACCGCCCGGGAGACATCGCGCTGCTCGTCTCGCGCTTCCTCAAGGAGTTCTCGGCGGCATACGGCGGCGCCGTCACGGGCATAGAGCCTGCCGCCATGAAAGCGCTGGAGGACTATTCCTGGCCCGGCAACGTCCGCCAGCTGCGCAACGTGATCGAGAAGATGGTGGTGCTGTCGTCCGGCGGGCGTCTCACATTGGACGACATCCCCGACGAAGTCCGCCAAGGCGCCGATGCGGCCGTCCTCCCTCCGCTCGCCCCTCAACCTCTCCCCCCCTCTCAACCCTCTCAACCATCTTGTCTCTCCGAACCCTCCCGCCTCGCTCAACCATCCCAACCCCCGCAACACCCCAAGACCCTCGCCGAGAGCGAACGCGAAATCGCCGAAGCGGTGCTGCGCGAGACCGGAGGGAACGTCACGAGGGCGGCGGAGAAGCTGGGCATTTCGCGGAGGACTCTGCACCGCCGCATAAACGAATGGAGGCTGAAATGAAATTGCATGGCCGCCGGAATCCTGTCGCATGGGTTTTGCCGCTGCTGGCGGGCGCCGCGTTAGCCGCCACGGACGTGCGCCCAGACCTTTGCGACGAATGGGTGCGCTACTTCGAGGCGAGGAACGCCGTCGCGAACATGATGCTGGCGCCGCCGGACGCGTTGGCGACGGCGTCTCGCACGCCCGGCGAGCAGCTCATGCACCCGGACGGCACGACGTGGATGTTCTGCCCTGTCTGCGACGGCAAGGGCGCGGTGATTTCCGAGCCGCCGGACTACGGGCAGTGGGAAGGGCGGATGAACCGCGGCAAGAAAGAGCGCGTGCGCTGCCCGCTCTGCAACGGCAGAAAGTCGTGGCGCGCCTATTTCCCGCCGGACGAACTGGAGGCGACGGCGTCGCTCGCGCGCCAGCGCTTCGCCGCCGCCCACCAATCGGCCGGCGACGTGGGCGTGGGCAACGCCTTCGTGCCGCGCACGACCCACGACGCCGCGGAGCGCAAACTCCTCAAGTTGGCCGAAAAGGCGTATGGCAAGCCGTGTTCGCGCTGCGACTGGACTGGCGTGGAGGAGTGCAAGGCCTGCAAGGGCGCGGGCACGGTGAAATGCCCGAACAAGGAGTGCGAGTCCGGGTGGATCGTCACCAGGACCGCCGTGGCGGGGTCGCACGGCCGTTCGCACGGCGCCTCGCACGGCGGTCGCCGCCATTCCTCGCGCCGCGAGACGGTGACGGTGACGCAGTGCCAGACCTGCGGCGCCGCCGCGCGCCTCATCTGCCCGGAATGCAACGGAATGCGCGGCGCCGTGTGTTCGAAGTGCCGCGGCAGCGGCTTGAAGTGACCGGCGGCGGGGGAATACGCCGCGTGCAGCCATGACGCAACCTCCAATGGACGACATCCCGCAGCTCCCGGGCCTCGCGATCCTCTCCAAGATAGGGGAGGGCGGCATGTCCGTGGTGTGGAAGGCGGTGGACGAGCGCACGGGGGCGACGGTCGCCGTGAAGATACTCAAGCCGGAGTTTGCCGCAAACGCCGAAGACGCCCAGCTCTTCGCCGCCGAGTCGCACACCATGGAGACCATCTCCCACGACGGCATCGTCAAGAGCTACGGCCTCTACGCGCACGAGGGCAAGATCTACTACGTGATGGAGTTTGTGGACGGCTACAGCTTCGGCGATTTCCTGAACCGCCGCCACGCAGTGCGCGAAGCCGACTGCTTGCTCATATGCGAGTCCGTCGCCGCCGCGCTGGACTACGCCTGGAACAACTTCGGCATCGTCCACTGCGACCTGAAGCCGGACAACATAATGATCAATTCCTCCGGCGAGGTGAAGCTCGCCGACCTTGGCCTGAGCCGCACTTTCAAGTTCCTAAAGGAGGGGCAGGTGGACGTGCCGGACCACGTGATGGGCACCCCGGCCTACATTTCCCCGGAGCAGATATACGGCGATGTCGAGCTGGATTGCCGCGCAGACATATATTCCCTGGCCGCCACGCTATACCACATGGCCACGGGCGTCATACTCTTCCCCAATCTCGGTCCGGAGGACATGATGCGGGCGCACTGCGACGAGGCTCGCCAGGCGCCGGACCCCCGCAATTTCGCAAGCCTCTCCGAGGGCTTTTGCCAGTTAATCGAGGCAATGCTCGTCAAAAACCGCGATTATCGAATGCCGACCTGGAAGGACGTGTTCGAGATGTGCCGGGAAATCGAGCAGGGCTTCTCCTTCAAGCGGCGAACCACGCCGGGCGTTTCCTCCATCGCCCTCGACCTTGGCAAGTGAAGACCATGGAAGG